>NZ_JBEXIJ010000005.1:0-285828 GCF_040608495.1 Micromonospora sp. NPDC005174
ACGGTGTCGGGCACCCCGGCCTCCGTCCGTCGCGCGGGATCGTCGGTCCACGCTTTCGGCAGGTAGAGAGCGACGTCGAGCAGGGTGTGCCCGGCCGGTGAGGCATACGACAGGTGCACCGCGAGTTGGCAGTTCTCGATCTTCCCGGCGGTGCCGGAGTACTGCCGTTGCACCCCCACGGTGTGCACGCCCTTTTCAAATCCCCGGTCTCGTCGATCAGAAGCACACCGTCCGGGTGCCCGAGCTTGACCGCGACGAAATCCCGCACATCGGCGCGGACCTGCGCGTCGTCCCACCTGGACCGCCCGATCAGGTCCTGCATCCCTGCCGGACCGTCGTCACCGGCGTGTTCCGCGATCGTCCAACAGTTCTTGGTCGGCAGCGGCGCCAGCAGCCCGGCCATAAAGTCCCGCACCCGCCGGCGGGGCTCAGGCCTGCCGAAACGCGACCCGACCACGTCCATCAGCTCGTCGAACAGCCCAGACCATCGCTCGACGTCTACTCTGTAGGCGGCAGCCACCGCCGCATCTTTGGTCCACACAACCACGAGACTCAGCGGTGGCTGCTTCATGCCCACGGACAAAACCACACCACCACAGCAGGTCAGAACGGATCTCCTGCTGGAGTACTAAAGGGGCTGAGGTCGGATCTGTATCGCTGCTTTATGGATCAGGTTTGGCGCAATGGCTCGGCCAGTGGAATTATGGCATTAATTCACCCTGAGTCACACTTCACTGATGAACGCGCAAGCCTGCTGCGGCAGGAGGCATACCGAAGGCTCAGGCGACACTGGCAGTTTAGCAACGAGTTGAAGCTGTTCGAAATCGGTAATAAGATGGTATTCGGAGTGCACGTGTACGGGAGGGATCGAGAGAGCATCCGCTTCCTGCAGGCGGCAGCACTATACCATCCATCGACGATCGCAAGGTCTTTGAAGCACGACGGCAGTGGGCCGGAGCCGGGTTTGAAGGACGATGAGGGTAGTTGGGACTTGCGCCCACATGCCAACCGGGTAATCGAAGTGACGGATAGAACCCTTGAGACGTGGGGTGAGCTCCTCGATGACGGGTTGGGTGCGCGCTCCGCGCGTATGCTTTATGTAGTTAATAAAGCTGCCTCCAGTGCCTTGGAAGTCGCTACGAGCCTTCCTCGCGTTTCTCGCGTCGGACTGAAGCATTCGCTGGGGTGGGATGAGACCGCGGATGAAAGGCGCGGTAGATTCATTGAAAGCTGGGGCGAGCGTTCAACTTGGGAAGACGTGATACTTCAGGGCCCGAATCTTTCGGTTTGCCTACCTTTGGCGAAGATTCCGAATTCGACGTTGTCCAGTAACCGAGACTGGAGCCCGGTCGAATTGGAGTCTCTTCCTCCGACATATGTTCCTCCCAGCAAGTACGAGATAATCCAGGATAGGAAGTCCTTCGTCGATGGCTACGTGCAGTGGGGGGACCGATCGGCTGCAGATTTCTATCGCGTTGCTTGGCGTAGTATGGCTCGTCCAGCTAACGAAAGAACACTGATTCCGGCCATTATCCCGCCGGGTCCAACACACCTTACTCAGAGCGTCTATTCAGCGGGCCTGCCGGGCGGGAGTCTGGGGACATTAGTGGACGTCGCCGGATGGCTCTCCTCACTATTGTTAGACTTTATCGTTCGCTCTGCGCCCAAGTCCAGCATTCCTCGCAGCATCATTGATCGCCTGCCATTCGCGCCGGACGCCGCGCTGGAGAGTGATCTTCGAGTGCGAGTACTGCGGCTAAATGCGGTTACTTCAGCGTATCGAGAGCTATGGTCTGAGGTGTGGGACGACTCGTTTGTCGTGTGTGATTGGTCTGGGGAATCTTACTTAAGAGCGCGACCAGCATTAGGCGATATCGCATCTGAATGGAATTCAAACTCGCCGCTCAGAATGGCGGCGGACAGGCGTCGTGCATCAATAGAAATTGATGCAATCGTTGCCTTGTCGGCAGGGTTAAGTGTAGACGATCTATGCACTATTTATAGATCTCAGTTCGGTGTGCTAAGAAAGTATGACAGCGATAGATACTATTATGATTCTCGCGGCCGGAGGGTGCCGAGCGCCGTATTGTCCCTTTGGCGGAAGAAGGGCGAGGCGATGGCACTGGACGAACGAACTGTAAGGCTCCCGTCCGGGGTTGAACAAATCTACTCTCTACCGTTCGTCGCTCTCAATCGAGAGCGCGAATTACGCGAAGCGTATGCATACTTCGAATGCGTACGGCGGGAGCGTTCGTGACCGAACTGCTGCCCACCGTCCAGGCGGCGAACGTCCGAGACAGCCTCGTCGACTATCTGACGACGACGTTCGCGTTGACCGACACCGATGCCCGCGACGGCCTCGACACGTTCCTGTCCGATCCGATAACCGGCATGTTCAAGGGCCCGTACGTGCGCCTGCGGTTGCCGTTCCGGCCCGCCGAGGAGGGCTGGCGGCAGCACCTCGACTGGTACGCGGGCCCGGACCCGTACGGTCATCAGGCCGCCGCGTTCGCCCGGCTGACCTCCCTGGGCGGGCGGCGTCCGCAGCCGACGCTCGTCACCACCGGCACCGGCTCGGGCAAGACCGAGGCGTTCCTGTATCCGATCCTGGACCATGTGCGCCGGGCTCGGCTGGAGGGCGTCACCGGGATCAAGGCGCTGATCCTGTACCCGATGAACGCGCTCGCCAACGACCAGGCCGGCCGCCTCACCGGGCTGCTGACCGGCCACCCCGAGCTGGCGTCGATCACCGCGGCGCTCTACACCGGGGAGAAGGGTCGGCCGCGGACGATGGTCACCGCCGACGGTTTGATCACCGATCGGGGGATTATCCGGGACACCGCGCCCGACATCCTGCTCACCAACTACAAGATGCTCGACCAGTTGCTGCTGCGCCACCAGGACCGGAGGCTGTGGGAGCAGTCCGCAACCAGCCTGCGTTACCTGGTGCTCGACGAGTTCCACACCTACGACGGCGCGCAGGGCACCGACGTGGCCATGCTGCTGCGCCGTCTCGGGCTGGCGCTGAAGAGTCATTGGCCTGCAGATCATCCGGCCGTCACCGAAGCCGCGCGATCCCGGCCGCTGGGGCTGATGACGCCGGTGGCGACATCGGCGACCCTTGGCGACAAGGGGGATCCGGGCGCCATGCTCGGTTTCGCCGAAACCGTGTTCGGGGAGCCGTTCCCCGCCGACGCGGTGGTGACCGAGACCCGCAAGGACCTCGCCGAGTGGGTCGATGACGCGGAAACCGTCGTCGCCGCCGCCGGGTTCACCGTCGCCGACGAGTTCCGGGCCGACAGGGTACGCGCGTGCGTCGAAGCGCTCGGTGCCGACCCGGACGGCGCCGCTCTCGCCCGTACCATCCTGGGTCTGCTCTGGTCCGGGGACCGTGACCGGCTCGCGGCGGCCGGGCCGGACCTGTTGCTCGCCCTGGCGAAAGCGCACCCTCTGGTGCAGGAACTCACCTACGAGACCGTCGACGCGGTAAGCGTCGACGACCTGGTCCGCAGAATCGCGGGCCAGCCCACTCGGCGCACCTCCCGCCTCGCAGCGGGCGGTTTCGACACCGACTGGTCGGAGGCGATATCGGCTGTGGTGGCGGCTCTCGGGCACATCCGGGCGGTCGCCGGACGGGACGCGCTCGCCGTCGACGTGCACCTGTGGGTGCGCGAACTGACCCGCATCGACCGGGCCGCCGACACCACCGCCCGGTTCCTCTGGGGCGACGATGGGCCGCCAGTGGCCGGCGGCGACACCGAGGACATACGGCCGTCGTTCCCCGCCGTCTACTGCCGGTTCTGCGGCCGATCCGGCTGGGGTGTCGCGCTCGCGCCGGTCGGCACCGGCCTGGCCGCCGACGACGAAACCATCCGGCGCAACCACGCCACCCGCGAAGGGCGCTTCCGGGCCCTGCTGTACGCGCAGGTCGAGGCCAGCGCCGCCTATGACGGGAACGCGCAGCCCGACGGGTTGGCCTGGTTCTCGGTACGCGGCCGGGAGCTGCTCGCCGCCGCCCCGTCCGACGATGACTCGGACCTGCGCGACGGGTGGATCCTGCCGGTGCTCACCACCGTCGGTCGCGACGCCGACGAGCACGCGCGCGACGACACCTGCCCGTCCTGTGCCCAGCCGGACGGCATCCGGTTCCTCGGTAGCGCCATCGCCACCCTGCTGTCGGTGTCCCTGTCCACCTTCTTTGGGTCGGCGGCTCTCGACGTACAGGAAAAGAAGGCCCTGGTTTTCACCGACTCGGTGCAGGACGCCGCGCACCGGGCGGGCTTCGTGGAGGCCCGATCGCACACCTTGACCCTGCGGGCCGCGCTCAACGCCGCGATCGCCCCCGGCACCCTCACCCTGGACGCGTTGGTCGAGGACGCGATTCGCCGCACCGGTGAGGACAACTTCCAGCGCTACCGCCTACTCGGCCCTGACTGCGTCGACCGGGAGTCGTTCGCCCCGTTCTGGACGTCGAAGACGCTGCGAGGTGTGCCCGCCCGGGTGATGTCCCGGGTCCGGAAACGGCTCGCCCTCGACGTGGCCATGGAGTTCGGGCTCAACTCGCGCACCGGCCGGACCCTCGAACTGACCGGCGCCGCCACCGTCGAGGTGGATGCCGGCCCACCGAACAGGATGGCCGCCGCGGCCCGAACCGTCCTGACCGGGTTCGCGGGGCAGGATGCACTCGGTGCGGACAACGCCGAGCCGACCGGCGAGGCGCTTGTGCGGTGGGTGCGCGGCGTACTGGACCGGATGCGGGTGCAGGGCGCCATCGACCATCCCTGGTTCACCACGTTCCGTCAGGAGGACGGGAACCGCTGGTCCATCTGGGGCGGGCGGCCCCGAGGCGATGGCATGCCCGCCTTTCCCAACACGCGGCCCGCGCCCAGCTATCCGCGCGTCGGCGGCTCCGCCAATCCGGTCCGGGACAGCGACCTGGACGCCGTCACCCCGGCCCAGTCCTGGTATGCGCGTTGGACCTCCCGGGCGCTTTCGGTCAGCCCGGCCGACGGCGGACGGCTCGCCCGGTTGCTGCTCGACCGCCTCGCCCGCGACGGTGTCCTCACCACGGTCACCAGCCAGAGTGGTGCCACCGTCTACGCGATCCCGTCATCCGGCGTCGTGGTCGCACCGGCCCGACTCGACGACCTGACCGCCAAGCGCCACCTGCTGGCGTGCGACACCTGTCGGGCGTTGGTGCCGGGCAGCCGCACCACCGTCGACCAGCTCGACGGGGCACCGTGCATGCTGGTGCGCTGCCACGGCCGGCTGATCCGGGACGCCCTGGCCGACAACTTCTACCGCCGGCTGTACGCCTCCCCGGACATGCGCCGAATCGTCGCCCGTGAGCACACCAGCCTGCTCGACGACGCCACCCGGCTGGGCTACGAGGAGGGCTTCAAGAGGTCGGCGACCGAGCCGAACGCGCCCAACGTGCTGGTGGCCACCCCCACCCTGGAGATGGGCATCGACATCGGCGACCTGTCCACGGTCCTGCTCTCGTCGCTGCCCCGTACCGTCGCGTCCTACCTTCAGCGGGTGGGGCGGGCCGGGCGCATCACCGGCAACGCCCTCAACCTGGCCTACCTGACGGGACGCGGCGACCAGCTACCCAAGCTCGGTGACCCACTGTCGGTTATCAACGGTGAGGTCCGCCCGCCCGCCACCTACCTGAGCGCCGAGGAGATTCTGCGCCGGCAGTTCACAGCCTTCCTCGTCGACGGCATGGCCCGCGACGACCGGTACATCCACCCGAACAGCGCACAGCAGGCCATCGGGTCCAGCGAGCCGGATTCGTTCCTCGGCGAACTCATCGCCGTGGCCGAGGCGGGCGGCACCGACGCGGTGCGCCGGTTCACCGGCACCATCGGGTCCCTGCCGAAGCCCACGGTCGATGCGCTCACCGACTGGGTCAACCCGGTAGTCGGAGTCGGCACCAGCCTGTTCGCCGGGCACGTACACGCGGCCAGCCGGCGCTGGCAGCAGACCGTTGAGACGCTGAGACGGCGCCAGACCGAGATCAACAAGGTGTTGCCTGAACTCGAGGCCAAGGCCGCGTCCCCGGCCGTCACCGATGACGACAAGCGCGCCCTGCGTTCGGCCAAGACCACCCGCAAGCTGATCGGCGGGCAGCTCGGGCACCTGCGCGGCGAATACTGGATCAGCGTGCTGGAGGAACACGGCCTGCTGCCCAACTACACGCTGCTCGACGACACTGTCACCCTCGCTGTCGGGATCAGCTGGACCAACCCCGACTCCGGCGAGTTCGAGAGTGACAGCGCCCAGTTTCAGCGCGGTTCGGCGCAGGCGATCCGCGAATTCGCACCAGGCGCCACCTTCTACGCCCGCGGCTGGGAGATTGCCGTCAACGCAATCGACCTTGGCATCGACGGTGAATCCATTCGCCCCTGGGTGTTCTGCCCCGATTGTGGTTACGCGGCTGACATTGCCGCCACCGGGCGGGAACAGCAGATCACCAAATGTCCGCGGTGTGGCAGCACCGGCATCGCTGACACCGGCCAGCGTCTTGACGTCGTCGAACTGTCCCACGTCTCCGCCGAGGTGCGCCGTGACGAAGTAAAAATCTCCGACCGGCGCGATCAGCGCGACCGCATCCCCTTCCAGCTCTTCACGGCCGCCGACATCGACCCGGCCGGTGTCGCGGCGAAGTGGTTCGCCGAGAACACCGGGTTGGGCTGCACCTACCTGCGCACGATGGACCTGCGCTGGCTGAACGTCGGCGCACCCGGACACGGCACGTCAAGGATCATCTCGGCCGACGAACGCACCGGAGCGTTGTTCCGGGTGTGCAGCGGGTGCGGCAAGCTTGACACCGACTCCGGCCGCAACCGCCCGCACGAACACCGCGCCTGGTGCCCGTACCGGAGGTCGGCCGTGGAGAACACGGTCGCCGTCGCGCTCTCCCGCACCCTGCGCACCCAGGGGTTGCTGCTGCGCCTGCCGTACGCGGTCACCCTCGGCGACGACTTCGCCGTGCCGAGCCTGGCGGCAGCGGTCCTGCTCGGGCTGCGTGAGCAGATCGGTGGGCACCCCGACCACTTGCGAGTCGAGCATGTCGTCGACCCCACCTTGAGCGACGGCACCGACAATCACGACGCGCTGCTGCTGCACGACGTGGTTCCCGGTGGCACCGGATACCTGGCCGACCTCGCCGACCCGCAACAGCTGCGCGACCTGCTCGCGCTTGCCTGGCAGCGAGTGCACGACTGCGAGTGCCGCCACGAGGATCGCCTCGCCTGCCACCGATGCCTGCTGCCGTTCACCCCGCCCGCCGCGTTGCGCCGCACCTCCCGGGCCGCCGCCGAGCGGCACCTCGCCCACCTGCTGGCCTTGGGCGAGGACGCTGACACCCCCGACGGTCCGCCATGGACGCTCATCACGACGCCACCGCAGGACAGCCCTGAATCCCACCTGGAACAGCGGTTCCGCAAACTCATCGCGCGGCGGTTGAAGGCGATCGGGGCGGCCACCACCGAGGTGCCGAAACCCTGGGGCAATGCCCTGCGTTTCACCCTGCCCGGCGACCACCGGCAGTGGACCCTCACTCCGCAGGTAAACGTCGAGAACTCCCGTCCCGACTTCCTGCTGGAGTCCAACGACACCTCCGTGCCGGCCGTCGCCGTCTTCACCGACGGCCACGCCTTCCACGCCGTCGCGACCCGCAACCGGCTCGCCGAGGACGCCGAGAAACGACAGATCCTGCGCGACACCGGGCGCATCGTCCTAGCCGTCACCGCAGCCGACCTCACCGCGGCCGAGCAGGACACCAGCACCGCCCCGGGTTGGTTCGCCGAGGCGACGGTGGCCAAACTGATCAAACAGCCGCCGTTCCAGGCCGCGCCGAGCGCGTACGAAGGGCTGCGTTCCGACCCGATCTCCTGGCTGCTCGCCTGGGTGTCCGCGCCCAAGCCCGCGGACCTGGGGATCGTCGCGCGGGCCGTGCCGATGTTCCTCGTCGATGGTAAGTCCCGCCGCACCTGCGGCGACGGCGTCAGCCTCGCTTCAGTAGGGCGGGCCGCATTGCTCGGCGAGGAGCTGCCACCCGGCGACCGGACTCTCCTGGTACGGCAGTTCGGCGCCCTGGCCGTCGTCGTCGAACCGACAAAGTCGGCAGTGCACGCCGCGCTCGTGCTCGACGACCGGGAGCAGGCCCTCGACGCGGCACACGCCGACGCCTGGCGGCTGTGGCTGCAGCTGTCGAACGTTATGTCCCTGCGCGACTGGCCTACCGTCATCACGACCACCAGCCGGGCGGGCAGCCTTGCCGCCACCGCGACGGCCGGGCCGGAGCCCGCTGGCCCCGACGGGCTGCCCGATGGCGTGGACCAAAGCTGGGCGTCCGCGTACGAGTCGGCCGCGCCGGGCACCGAACGCGATCTGATCCGACTCCTCGCCATCCACGGTGGCCTCGACGCCCCATTGATCGGCGCGGAAGGACCGCAGGGCATCCCGATAGACATCTGCTGGCCGCAGCGGCTCATCGCCGTGGACCTGTACGACATGCCCGACGAGGACCGCGCCGACCTGAGTGCTGCCGGATGGCACGTCGTGCCGCCAGACCCGGATGCCATCGTCGCGGCACTGACCGGCACCACCGACAGCGGGGAGCGCTGATGCCGACGATCATCATGACCAAATGGCCTGTCAAGATCGACGGCTCGGTTAAGGCGAAGGCGATGTCCTTCCTGCAGAAGCTCTCCGCCGACGATGCCACGCCAGGCCTGCACGTCGAACCGATAGCAGGCGCGGCCGATTCCCGTGTCCGCACCGGTCGGGTCGACCAGTTCTGGCGAGCCGTGATGTTCCGGCTCGATGGTGCGGGGGAGTGCCACTACGTCATCCACGGCGTGTGGCCCCACGACGACGCGATCACCGTCGCCGCCCGGGTCCGCCTCAAGGTCAACCCGATCAACGGCCTGCCCCAGATCGAAGAGGCGGAACCCGCTACGCCGCTGGCTGCCAACCCTCCTGCCCCAACTCGGCCGGCGGAATCCCACCCAACTCCGGCGGAGCCGCTTATGGTTCAGCTCGGGCGGACCCGCGCGGATCTCGTCGACCGGCTCGGCGTCCCCACCGACGTCGCCGACCGGGCACTGGCCGCGCCGAATGAGGATGCCATCCTGGATCTCGCCCAACGCCACGAAGGCTGGCTGGGACTGCTCTTGGTGGACCTCGCCACCCAGGACTCAATCGACACCATCGTCGAACGGCTGCACCTTGAAGCGCCCAAGCAGACCGGCGACGACGACGCCGACCTGCTGCGGTCGCTCCAGCAACCCGCCGCCCAGGCGCAATTCGCCTTCATCGACGGCCAGGAGGAACTCCGCAGGGTCATCGAGAACGGCGACTTCGGCTCGTGGCGGGTGTTCCTGCACCCCGAGCAGCGCCACTACGCCGTCCGTCGCTACCGGGGTCCCTTCCGGCTCTCTGGAGGCGCCGGAACCGGCAAGACGGTAGTACTCTTGCACCGGGCTCGAGCGCTGGCCCGCGAACGCCCCGAGGCGCGGATCGTGCTGACGACCTTCACCACGAACCTGGCAGACGCGCTGCGCGACGGTCTCGGCCAACTCGATCCGACGGTTCAGCAGGCTAGCGCGCTCACGGCATCCGGCGTGTACGTGACAAGCGTCGACGCTCTGGCCGCCGCTGTCATTCGCGCCGCCGGCGACGGCATCGCCGATGCCATTCAAGCCGTCCTGGGCGACGCCCGATCCACCCCCACCGGCCGGACTCCGACCGGCCGGTGGCGAGACGTCATCGAAGCATCGGCGACCCCGCTGCCCTCGGAGATCGTCAACGAGACCTTCCTCAGCGCCGAATACGCGCAGATCGTCCTGCCCAACAAGGTTAAGAACGAGAACGAGTATCGCCGAGTACGTCGGCCCGGCCGCGGGGTCGCCCTCGACCGTGCCAAGCGGGACAGTGTCTGGGCGCTGATCGCTGCCTACCGGGCGCAGTGTCGCATCGACGGCACGCTCGATTTCGCCGAGGCAGCCGCTGTCGCTGCCGCCCACCTGACAGCCAGCGGCGGCACGGCCGACCACGTGCTAGTCGACGAAGGTCAGGACCTGTCGCCGACGCACTGGCAAATGCTGCGTGCCCTGGTCGCCGAGGGTGAGGACGACCTGTTCATCGCCGAGGACTCCCACCAGCGCATCTACGGCAGCCGAACCGTGCTGGGCCGGTACGGCATCAAGATTGTCGGCCGGTCGCAGCGGCTCAGCCTCAACTACCGCACCACGGCGCAGAACCTCCGCTACGCCATGGCCATACTCGACGACGGCGACTACGTCGACCTCGAAGAGCAGGCGGAGGTTACCGGCTATCGCTCGGCGCGATCGGGGCCGGCACCAGCGGTGGAAGCCGTCGAGTCTCTCGTCGCCGAACTCGACGCCATCGCCGACCGCATTCGCTCCTGGTCCGATAGTGGGGCGATACCCGAGACGATCGCGGTGCTCGTAGCCGACAAGTTTCAGCGGGAACGGGTCGTCAACGCGCTCAACGAGCGCGGCGTGCCCGCGCGAGCAGTCGACCGCGACCGCCCGGGGGAAGGCCGGGTGCTGGTGATGACCATGCACAGGGCTAAGGGAATGGAGTTCGCCAAGGTTGTGCTCGCCGATGGGGGGCCCCAATCGGCTGCCGAGAAGGTCAGGCTCAAGGGTCTGGATGCCATCGAGCGGCAGGACGCCGAGCTGCGGGCCCGGTCATTGGTGTACGTGGCGGCAACCCGTGCTCGCGATGAGCTCTTGGTAGTGCAGCGCTCATAGTGCTACTGGTCCAATATGGAATTCGATCTCAGTTCAACTATGAATCCGAGGCGGCAAGATCACTGCTGACCCGAGAGGCCGGGGCATGCGGGGTTTCAGCGCAGGCGAGCACCGAGGATTCGCGCGAGGAGAACGTCATGCTCCTGGTAGACAGCGGCCGCTGCGGCAGCGAGCGCCTGGGGCGGCGCCCCTTCGCGCGGCCGAGGCCAAGGTGTAGCCGGCCGGTGATGTCGAGCTTCGGAGGCGGTGTCGTCATCCATCGCGATTAACTCGGCCCCATAGGTCGATGCGACGACTGCCGCGATCTGTCTGCCCGCAGTGTCGATGTCACCGGCATACCGCAGACGCACGCCGTGCGAGACAGCGAGTTGAAATAGCACATGGTCGATCGCGCGCAACTGGCCGCTGGTGCAGGCGATCGGTTGCCGCACCTCGGCCGTGAAGGCGATCTCCATGACCGACGGGTTCTCCACGACCGTCAGGGTTTGCGGTGCGAGAACAGGCGGATGTTGTAAAAGGTCGAGCAGGGTGAGCGCCACAGGTGCCGGTGAATCGCGCAGTCGCCGGTCGATCGGTCCGTCGCCGACAGCCTCGACGTTGAAGAGCAGGACGGTCGCGGAGAGCCGGTCGGCGATGACACCGACGCTGGCCAGCAGCGCGCGTACAAGATCCGGCCGATTCGGCTCGGTTTGGCCGGCGCGTTCGGCGATTGCAGCCACGAGGCGGATACCGTTGAGGGTGGTCAGGTCGAAGTAATGTGGGTCGCCGGTGATGTCGTGGGCGAGCTTCGCCAGAGGTACCGGCGGCCGGGCTGGAATGCGTCGCAGGGCTGCGGCGAGCGCGGCGATGCTGTGCCGGATCTCGGTATCGTCCTCGCCGACGCCGGTGACCCGCATCCGGGCGACGAGCTGCGGAAGGTCGGGAAGCCCCTCGGTCGCGTACTGCCACAGCTGCGCACGACGGTCCGCCGCGGCCAGCGTAGCGGCGCTACGGTCGATGACCGGTTCCCCCACTGCTTTCTCGACCAGTGCGATGAGCGTTTCTCGTTCGATGTCGAGCGCGGCGAGGAGTTCTCGCAGCGGGACCGTGGCGGTATCGCCGGACACGGTGACGGCGGATGTGCCGCGGCGTCGGCGTGTGGAGGTGTCGAGCCAGGTCCGCAGTTGCGCGATACCGGCTGTGCTCATTGCCAGGACCCGAACGGTGTTGATCGCCTCGGGGCGGGTGCCGGCGCAGAGACGTCCGTGGACGGCGCGCCACAGCGGATGCAGGTCGACGTCTTCCGCCAGGTAGGTGAGGTCAGCCGGCATCGTTCAGTGTCCGGCCGGGGGTTGTGTCTGCGGTAGGTGCGGCGAGGGGTAGGGGCGTCGGTTCCCCGCTGCCCTTCCACAACCACGGAACGGTCACGCGGTGCCGGCCGTCGGTGATGACTTCGTGGACGACGACGTGCTGAGCTTCGCGTTTGATCAGTGGGGCGATCGTGGGTGTGGTCGCGAGGATGTCGAAATCCCAGGTTCGCAGCAGGGTGAGGATCTGGCGCAGGTTGCGGTCGTCGAAAGCGGCGTCAATTTCGTCGATGGACAGCAGGCGAGGCCCCTGGTAGTTGTCGCCGGAGTACATCGACCAGGCGGCGGCCAGCAGCGGGAGCATCGTCGCGAGTCGGGATTCGCCGGTGGACAGGCCTTTGAGCGGGTTGGACCGGGCGTTCACCGGCTTGAACTGGTCGGCGCCGAAGCTGCTGTGCGTGACACTGATCTCCCAGTGGTGCCAGGAGCGGTAGTCGAAGGTGTGAGCGACCCGGTCGGCCCAGGTTTCCTCGCCGGCGTCCTCCATCCGTTCCCGCAGGATTTCGTACATCTGATCGAAGACCTCGTCGGAGGGCGGCGCTTTGAGCAAAGCGACCATTTGCTGGGAGTTGCCGTCGTCGCGGACCTTCCAGTCGACCTGGACGCCGACGCGGGCCACGCCGGTCCGGACGTTCTCGAGGGTGGCCCGAATCTGTCGGACAAGTTCCCTTGCCGCCTCGCGGCGGGTCTGGATGTCACGCCGCAGCTGGGTGAACATCGACGTCTTGAGAGTCGCTTTGACGTCCTGGCGCAGATCTCGTTCGAGGCCTTCGGCTGTGGCGCGAAGTGTCTCGGCGGCTTGCCGCAGGTCCTCGCCGACGGCGGCGTTGGGTGCGGCGAGCGTGATGCGCCGCCACTCGGTGCCCTCGAGGGTGGTGCTGTCGAGCTGCTGATCGAACTCTGCGAGGGCCTGGTTGACAGACCGCATCGTGCTCTCGAGCTGCTTCTGCACCCGTTCCCGAGCGATCCTCAGGGTGTCCAGCCGGGCGCTGGTGGTGGGTTTGCCGGCGAGCAGTTGACGCGACCAGGTGAGTGCGGCGGTCAGGTTGGCCGGCCGGTTGTCGCTATCACGCGGCAGGGTTTCCGGCACTTCGGCGAAGCCGTGGGTGATCAGCAGGCACATTCGATCGAAGCAGTCGGTGCGGTGCTGGTCGGCCTCTCGGCGACGCGGCGCGATCTTGTCGAGCGTGGTGGTGGCGGCGACCGCAGCATTGTCGTGCGTGCGGAATTCGGCCTCGCGTCGCTCGACCTCGGCCAGTTTGTCGGTCAGTTCGTCGGCGAGCCGGTCTTTCGTCTGGCGTAGCTCGGCGTATTCCGCCCCGTACAGCGCTCGGGTCTGCTCCATCCGGGCGTCCAGTTCCTGAGCGGTGAGCCGGATCTGGTCTGCGGCGGCGACCGCTTTCTGGAACCGGCCGGCGACCCGGTCCGCTGTCCGCTGCTCGCGCTGGGCTGTTGCGAGCAAGTCGAGGGTTCGCTGCCCGGCGCTCTGCCAGGCCCCGATCTGCTGCAGCAGGTTAGCGACCAAGTCCCGGTGGCGTCGTAGCACTTCTCGGTCCGTTGGCAGGATGGCGCCGTCGGGCAGCGTCGCGGCGGTATGCAGTTCGCGCAGCGCCGTGCGGACGCGGTCGCTGGCTTGCTGGTGCCGGCGGCGGTGCTCGTCGACCGAGGCGCGGGCAGCGGCCTCGTCCCGTTCGGCGGCGTCCTCATCGCGGGTGGTGCGGCGCAGCTGCTCCACGTCGGGGAATCGCTGTTCCTCGGCGGTGCACAGTTGCTGAGCCGTTCGGGCCTCGTCCCGTCGCTCGGTGGCTTCCGCCAGATCCTTCCGCGCGGTGGTCAGGGCGTCGCCGGCGTCGGACTCGGATTGCCGGGATCGTCCTAGTGCGCCGGCCGCCTCTTCAAGTCGCCGGCGGGCAGTTTCCACCGTCCTGTCTATGGCGTTGCGGGCAGCGTCGAACTCGGTGAGCAGGCCGGTGAGCTGCGCTGCGGCGGTGGCCAGTGCCTGCGTGGTTTGCTGCTGAGCTTTTGCGACGCCGAGCTGCAGTTGGCTGACCTGCTCGCGTGCCACGGCAACCGCGTCGGCGGGAGGGAAGTCATCCCGCTCCCGCCGGGACGCGCGGACAGCGGCTTCAAGGTGTTCAACGCGCTGCTTCTCAGCAGCGAGATCTTGGCGCGCGGTGGCCAGTCGCTGTTCGAGGTCGGCGACGAGCGCGAGCCGGGCGCTTTCGCGGGTGGTTCGGCCGATGAACGTGGCTCGGTAGTTTGGCGGGGCCGACGCGATCACGTTGCCGGTGCGCAGGTGCCCGATGTTGAGGTCGCTGCCGGTCAGGTCGATGGCGACGGCCTGCAGCAGCCATTCGACGTGCCGCGGGTCGGCGCCCGAGCCGTTCTCCGCAACGAGGATGTCGGCGAGGCTCTGCCCGGCGGCGGGACGGTCGCCGGCGAGCACAAGGTCACCGTCGCCGACCAGGCCCTCCCCGGTGATCAGCGCGTCGAGCAGGCCCGCGGTCAGCAGGGCACCTTCGATACGGTCGGCCTGCTTCGCGCTGATGTGCTCGGCGAAAGCAACGGCGGCCCACAACGGCACCCCACGGCCCAGATCGCGTGGTGCACGCCACGGCGGCGTTTGCGGCACCGGCAGCTGTTGCCGGGCCTGTTCGAGCTCGGCCTCGATCCCGGTGACTCGTTGCCCCGCATCATCGACGGCACGCCCTGCCTCGGATATCGCGCGTTGCAGACCGCTGACGGCCGCCGAGTGGGCCCGTTCCAGATCGAGGAACGGCTGCCGCAGATCGATGGCATCCGGATCGTCGGGCAGGTTCACCACACGGCCGTCGAGGTGGACGAGCCTGGCGCGCCACCCAGCCACCTGACGGTTCCACTCCGTTGCTGCCAGGGTGGCGTCCACTCGGCCGTCGACCAGCTCTTGCTCAGCTGTGGCGGTGATGGCGCGGGCAGCGTCCACGTCGGCGTCATGGTCGGCTCGGGCTTGGCGGGCCTGTTCGTCGACGGCCGTACGGTCGATGTCGGCTTGGGCCTGCGCGTCCTCCAGGTCACGTTGGGCCTGATCGGCGACTTGTTCGGCCCTATCCCGAGCCTGTGCGGCCCGGTGTGCCGCGCCCTCGGCAACCTGCACGAGGCGGGTGCCGTGCACGACGTCCTGTTCCCGGGCTGCCAGGGCGATCCGTTCCCGTGTTGCGGTCTTAGCCTCATGCAGCCAGGCAACCAACTGGTCGGGGTCGATTCGGTCCTCGACATCAGTCGTCAGGTCCGCCGGTACGGACGGAAGCTGGGCCCGGCGGCTGTCCCACTGGTCCAATTCGTCGAATAGGTCCTGTTCGGCGGCGCGACGTTCGGCGCGGGCATCACCGGCACGATCGGCGGCACGATCCTGGGCTTCTTCGGCGGTGCGGAGATGCCCGGCTTCGGTTCGTTGCTCGATTTGTGCCATGTCGTGTTCGTGCAGGACGGTGTCGATGCCGTTGAGGGTTGTCGTGCGCGTCTCGATCCAGCCGCGGGGTGTTTCGGCGATCTGGGCGAGGTCAACCTTGGGCAGGTCCTGGTCGAGGCTGTTGGCTGCCGTGACCTGTTCGGTGACCTCGGTGAGACGATCGACGAATGCGTGCGCCCCGACGTCGGCGGCTGTCGCGCGTAGCCGTGAGCCGATCCCCGTCAGATGGCGCTGACTGTTGCGGAACTGGTCCACGGACTCCAGCGCCTGCTGGGCGGCGTATTGCGACTCTTCCTGCAAGTCCAGGCCGGCTGCTTCCAGCTCGGATTGCTGCTTGCGTAGATCAGTCAGGCGTTCTTCGAGATGCGGAAGCTCCGCGCCGGCATGGTCACGCAGCGCATCCTCGGCGGCCTGCAGCCGGCCGCGGACACCGGCGATCTCGCCGCGCAGTTCCTCACGCCGGGCCTGCACCCGCACCGCCTGCGTCTGCGCCTCCGCCAACTGCTGCTCGGCGGTACGCGCTTCACGGGCGTGGTCGTCGAAGACCGTCTGGGCATTCGCCAGTCGGGCGGCTTCCTCGGCGGTGATCGCGTCGATGTAGCGCTGGTACTGCTGCTCTGATTGTTCCAGCTGCCGAATCTCGGCACGGGCTTGCTTCAGTTGTGCCTCAAGGTCGGCGATGCGTTCCATGGTGTCGGCGATGAACTGCAACGCTCGGGGATCCAGCGCCGGAAGCGCCTCGGTCAGCACCGCGCGCATCTGGTTCGGGGAGATCGCCTCTGCGGTGCGGACGCTGCGCAGGCTGCGCAACACTCCGACGAGAGCGTCGAACTGCACCGAGTCCAACGGCGCGAACAGCGTCGTGCGGATCGCGTCGCGGTACTGGTTCTCCTCGGCAAGGTTCACATAGTCCCGGACCTTTGAGGTGAGACGGTCAGTTGAGGTGAACAGTCGGCCGCTCGCGGCGCCAACCTGCTCGGCGAGCCCTTCAATCGGTACCGGATCCCGCTGTCGGGCGAGGAAGAGGTCGGTGCCGACACGGCCCGGCATGATGAAGAACGCCTTCTGCAAGCCGCTGCTCTGCGAGCGCAGCCACAGGCCGGTCGTCAGGTAGCGAACATCACCGGTGCCGCTATCGCGGTAGCCGTACTCCAGCCACCACGCTCCGGTGCGATCCTCCTTCGGGTTGCGGTCGGTGTGCCGGTCGATCAGCGTGCCGACGGCCTCACCAGACACCGACAGCGCCTTCTGCGACACCTCGCCGTCGAGCAGTACGGTGACCAGCATTGAGGCCGTCAAGGACTTACCGGATCCGTTCGGCCCGGCCAGCGCCAGCCAGCCGTCGGCGAACATGAGCGTCTCGTCGGTCCACGCCCACGAGTTCACCGCACCGGCTCGGGTTGGCTGCCATCTGTCGGCGGCGATCGGTCCGTCGTTCCAATCCGACATCGGGCCGCCGGTGTCGTGGCTTCCGGTTGGCTGTTTGCCCGGGTGCGCGATGAGGGTCACGCCGGCCCCTCCCTCGTGTCCGAGTCAGTTTCCGTGCGGTGCCGGCCCGGACGGGCGGGCTGGCCTTGCCGTGCCCGCACGCGCCACAGGTGCACGCCCGGTGTGATCTGCCACCGGTCTTCGTCGCCGGTGACCCGGAGCAGGCCGGCGGTGACCAGTTCCGCGGCAGCGGCTCGAGCAAGGACGGGCAGTTGTTCGGCGTAGCCGGCCGCCCACCGTGGCATGTCTCGACGGATCTCTTCGAACAACGTCGTGATCTCATCGACGGTTACCTCGGACGCGTCGTGGTGCGGCAGGTGCGACAGCAGGGCTAGCGCACCCTGCCGCTCTGTCTTGCGGCCCTGCGGGAAGTCGGAGTCAGAGGCGGTTCCCGTCGGGTCGGTGATCTCCCACCAGTCGCGGCGCACGCTGGCGACCAGCCCCAGCGCGGCGGCGAGGTTCAACGCGCGTTCCCGGCCGGTCGAGGTGGCGAGGTAGCCGACCGGGTTCGGGTCGTCCTCCGGGTCAGCGGCAGGATCGTCCGCCACTCGCCGCAGCGCGGTCAGCCGGCGCCCCTCCACGCTGGCCTGCCGTTGCGCGACGGCGTCCGGCTCGGCGTCCGGAAGCGAGACCGCTGTCAGCGTGGCGACGTGCTGACCGGGGGCCCGGCCGCTCAACGACAACAGCGTCGGAGACAACGAGGCGAACTTGTTGGCGAGGCTGTCGCGGTCAGCGGTGATGAACACCTCCGCGTTCTCGTCCGTCACCGCCCGGTCCAGGTCCGCGTCGACGCCGATCTCCCCGTCCACCTGCAGCAGCTTTATCGCATCCACGATGTTCGCCCGTGCGGCCTGTGCTTCACGCTTGCTGACCCCGTCCGCGGCCACGATCCGGAAAGCCGGTAGCCGACCCGTGGCCGCCTCAGCGGCGCACACCTGAGCAACCGACTGCAACAGCTCGCGCAGGCTGATCCGCGGACGCCGCCACAGCTGTTCACAGACCAGCGCGGCCAGCACCAGCACCTGAGCAGGAGCCAACTCGCCTCGTCCGCTGCGCCGCTGCAGCCGCGGCCCGCGATCCCCGGGAACATCGTCGCGGCGCTTATGCAGGCGCACCATCCCGCCAACGTCGTGAATGTGCAGGGTCCACCCTAATTCCGTACGGAAGAAGTCGGTGATCTCCCGCCGGCCGCGCAGCACCGCCCGGTAACGAACCGGATCATCGGCCGAAGAGATCCGGCAGGTGAGGATCAGGTGGCGTGCCGCGTCAGCAAGATCCGGGTCGAGAAGCCGCTGGGTCATGCAGCGCCCTCCGTCATTACGACCTGCGGATCCTGGGCGGCTTCGGTCGGGGTCACGGTGATCAAGAGCTCCGGCGCCACCAGGGTCCCTTCGGCAAACCGGATCGGCAGGTGGGTCTCGGGGCGGCCCAACCGGACCCGGACGACCACGCTGGCACCCTCGGCATGGACTTCGCCGTATCCGGTAGCGACATCAATCGTGTTGCGCGCTACTTCGATCGCGCCGAGCAGGATCACCAACGCCGCTGTCTCCAGACCGGTGAAATAACTCAGCGGCACTTCGCCATCGGTGGCCAGCAACGCGCTGAAGCGCCGCCGATTGGCCGCAGTGGCGGCGGCCTTCTCCAGAGCGGCAGCCCGGGCAGCACCGGCGTCCGGGACCTTGCGGGGACGGCCGCTGGAGCGACCGACGCGTTCGTGCTCGCGCAGGATCACATCCACCTGGTGCCGGCTGGTCCCACCGGCTGCCAGGGTGGCGTGAGCGACGTCTTCTTCGGCCGTCCCGACGACCCCATGCACGGCAGGCCATTGGCCGAACGCGGCCGCGTACACCCGGCGGGCAGCCTCGTCGTCCGGCTGGGCGAACAAGCTGTAGGCGAGTTCTCGGAAGTCGGCGGCCAGATCCGAGCCGCGCCGTAGGGCTGTGTAGCGTCGATCGATGGCCACCAGGAGGGTATGCACGGCGCCGGCCGCCGAGGAGATCAGTCGCTGCACCGAACCCAAAGGGGCGAACCAGGCGGCCAGGTCAGAGAGCCGACGCACCCGCTCGTCGATCCAGTCCTGCTGATCCCGGGCGTCAAGCAGTCCGGCGTGCATGGCGGCGGTTTCGACCAGCGGCCGGTGCCCGGCCGACTCCAAGTCGGTCAGGGCCGCCTCGACCCGGCGGAGCGCTCGTCCATACTCGCGCGGGAACTGCCGCAGGGCCTCGATGACACGATCACGGTTCTCCCCGAACAGCAGGTCATCGGTGACATCGGACTGCACCATCTGCGCCAGCGCAGCGTAGAAGTCGGCGGTGACCCGCTGCATCTCGTCCAGCCTCGTCCGGACGTCATCCAGGTCGGTTGGTAGGAGCCCAGCGTCGGAAGCGAGATGCTCGATCAGATCACGGACCGTGCGTTCGACGCTGTCGAGAAGACGGCTCGGCAGTTGCAACGCCCGCCGCGAGTCGACGACAGCCGTGCGCACTGCGGCCACCACGGCCCGGCCGATCTTGGTTAGCGCCCAGGCCTCCTGCCGGCGGACCACCGCATCCAAACCCGCGTTGAGCGCCGCATAGTCCCGGAAGGGCTCGACGAGATGCGCGCTCGTCAGATAGTCGAGCACCGCACGCAGCTCGAATTCGGTCACCTGGTCACGGAAGCCGACGTCGCGCATCTGCGCGGCGATGTCGGCCGGCGTCGACATCGGGGCGCGTGTCGCCAACTCCTCCAGGGCTGCCAACACTGCGGTGTTGCGCTCGCGCGCCAGGTCCTCGGGTTGGCCGAAGCATCGCCACACGACCGGATCGATGTCCTGCCACCACAGCCGTGGCGGGTTCGGCACGCAGTTCCTCCCGGACGACCGTTACCTACCGCGCCATCGTCGCGGCACTCACCAACACTTACTCGCTACTCTCCGAGACGCACCAGTGACCGACGCCGCAAGATTACGGTCTTCACGGCCCGAAACGCAGCCCTGAGCACAGGAATCGACAGGCGGACCACCACTACTGGGCCGTCATCATCGAACGTCACCCGAACTAACTATCGACAGGTTGGGTCAACCTGGCTTCAGGCACGTTGCGATCATGGAAGAGGCGGCCGAACGGATCGTGCCTCGTCTGTACTGCCTGAATGTGATTGTTCGGTCATGAAACAACTTATCCGACCGAAGGAACACCTCGTCGGTCCACTCGTACCTGCTGTCCTGCCCGCGCGTCCGGGTCCAAGCCCGATGCCGATGCCAGCTCTACCTGCCCGAGTCTGTCCGTCGGCGATCACGGACGCGCCCCTGTTGCTGTGGATGGCTCTTCCGGCACGCTGTGGCCGGGTGAGCGCGCAGCACCTCCTGCGCGCGCTGGGATGGCCCCCGCAGCACCGCGTCGACATTCAGCCGCGCCACGGCATGCTCGTTATCTGCTCGGCCAACGACGGCCGCCATCAGGTGGGCAGCCGAGGGGACCTACCCTTGCCGGCGAATGCCCGGCACATGTGCCGCATCGAGCCCGGTCAACCCGTGCTGCTCGCCGCCATCGTTGCGCACGACCTGCTCGTCGTGCATCCCGTCAGCACCGTCGTACGCCTGCTCGCCGACCTGCACACTCACCTGGCGGGAGCCGACAATGACCGCTGACCCCGCCGCCGTCGCTGCCGCACGACAGGTTCTGGCTCACCTGGGCGTCACGGTGACCGATCTGCAATCGCATCCCGCGACGCCGTCCGTTGTGCCGACGGTCGCCGAGTACCTGCCCCGTGTTCTTGCCGCTGCCGGGCCCGGAGCACGCCGCACCTACGGCACCTACTGGGAACGGATGGCCGCCGCGTGGCCCGAGCGGCCCTTGGACACCATCACTGCCAGTGATTTCGAGGCTCTGAAGCAGGCGATGATCGCCAGCGCCGTGTCGCGGCGCAACAGCCGCAACGGCCGGCACGCCGGTGAGCACCTCATCGCCGCCGCCCGAGCCTTCTACCGATGTGCCATCGCCGACGGGCTGATCGACGCCGCCGCCAGCCCCGCGCACCGCGTCGCGAAACCCCGACGCTTACCCGGCACCCGCCGCGCGTTGACCGCACACGAATTGGAGGAAATCAACGCCATGGCGCGCACCAGCGGAAACGACGTCATCCTCGACGCGCTGATCCTGCGCCTGCACACCGAGACCGCAGGCCGCCGCGGCGGCGCCCTGGCCCTACGGCTGGTCGACCTCGATGCCACCAACGGACTCGTCCGCCTCACCGAGAAAGGATTCACCATCCGCTGGCAGCCCATCACCCTCGATCTCGCCGGACACCTGCGAGAGCACGCCGACGCTCGCGGCGCGGTCCTGCCGACCGATGCGCTCCTGCGCGCGCGCAACGGCCAACCGATCACCAGCCGCCGCTACGACCACCTGTGGAAACGCTTAGGTGAGCGCCTGCCCTGGGTAGCCGTGCACGGCATCTCGACCCACTGGCTGCGCCACACCACGCTGACCTGGGTGGAACGGCACTTCGGCTACGGCATCGCCCGCGCCTACGCCGGACACACCGACAGCCCCGGTTCCTCCACTACCACCTACATCAAGGCCGACCTGCACGACGTCGCCAACGCGCTGTCGGCCATGACCGGCCAACCCCATCCACTGGCCCGGGTGGCAAATCACGCCGGCACGTGGGCGCAGGCGAACCACGTCGCCTCGCCCACGTCCGAGTAGGAGACAGTCGCCGCGTGCGGTGTCGGGGGAACCAGCCCCGTATGCACCGCACGCGGCGAGGCGAGCGGACCGGCCTTGCGGCCTCGGTCCCCAGCCGAAAGGTTCTTCGGCAGCAGGTCAGGACTGCCCCGTCGTTGATCTTGTTTCGTGCGGCGTCTCAAGCGGCCGCATTGAGACGCTGCGGCGCTCGGGCCACGCGCGTTGATGGGGTGCCAGCATGGTGATCGCGCGGCCCCGGATGGCCCAATCGTCCCGTGCGCCATGTTGATCCGACCCCGGTTGGAACAGCGTCTATGCCTTGAGCTGTTCGAGGTCGTTGAGCGCGGCTACGACGACGTTCCAGGCGATCCGGACCGTGTCGTCGTCGGGCGAGTAGTGCTGCTTGATCTGCTTCTTTGGGTGTACCAGGTTGCGGTGGTTGCGCAATACGTGGGCATAGTCGGTTACGTCTCGAGCGACCCACTTTTTCTCGGCAGCCAAATCGATCAGCGACTCCAGGTGATCGGTGGGGCGCTGGCCCCCGGTGTGTCGAGCGAGCGCTACGTCGTAGAGGACGCCTTCGAGCAGGCTTCCGAGCATGATGACGGCGGCGGTGCAGGCACCGGATTGCCAGCAGATGTGGGCCTCGTTGAGTCGGGCGGTGAGGTGGCGGCCGAAATCCGGGTCTTTCAGGATGTTGGCGAGGCTCGCGGTGAGTTCCAGCGGCACCTGCATGGTAGGTCGCGTCATCGTCGGGGTCTGCGTGACGAGTTCGGGCCGGCCCGATGCATAGCGGATCTGATAGCCCTCCACGGCGAGTAGCCCGTTGAGATCGTTGACGAGGTGGCACCGTGCCTCGTCGTCGTCGAGATATTCGCGGGGATCGGCGAGACGGAGTAGCAGCCGGCGAAGCCCATCAGGGTCGCGACGGCGACGCAACGTATGGAGGACCCATTCACGGCGACCGCCGTTGACGTCGCCTACGCGGCGCCAGCCTGCGGCCTCGAAAAGGGCGGTGATCTGTCGGCCGGTCCGATAGTAGGGGGTGCTGTCGTCGCCGCAGATGAGGTCCGCGAGTCGGTCGAGGACGTTGCCGTCGAGCTCGACAGTGACCTCGCTGCTGTTGGTCATGGGATCAGTTGTCATAGGTTCTGCTCCTCATGTTCGGAAGGCAACTCGATCGGCTTCCAGGCACTGGCAGGTGTGTCCGATGCGCTTCGCGGCCCGATCCCACGTTCGGTGAGCCGAGTGAACAGGGTCGCGAGCTCCTTGTTGGCGTCGAGCTCGAACTCGCTTTCGCGTATGCGAATGACTTCCCAACCCATGCGGAAAAGTTCTCGGTCCCGACGCCCATCGGAGATGACGTCCGTCGGTCGGGTGTGCCAGCGGTGGCCGTCGCATTCCACTGCGAGCCTGCCGCCGTCTCCCACGACCACGAGGTCAAGCGTGCGCGATCCGACCTTGAACTGGGGCACGACGTGGTAGCCGCGACGTTTGAGGATCCGAAACACGCGCTGTTCGAGCAAGGATTCGAACGGAGCACACTGGCGGTCGGCGCTGACAGTCTTGAGGTCTGGCGAGGGTCCGTACACGGACGGCGGGTTCAGCATGTAGTTGATCAGCGATGCGCGAAGGTCATCGGGTTTGTAGTCCTTGGGCGGCACGGAGGTGAAGAGCCAAAGTTGATCACGAGCGCGACTGACGGCGACGTTGTAGTTCTGGTACAGGTTCTCGCCGACCCGTCGAGGCGCCGCAGTGACGACTGTGGACAAGAAAATGACGTGACGCTCTGCTCCTTGGAAGGTGGGCGCCGAGCCGACGTTGATCTGGCGGGCGGCGCGGACTTCCGGTGCGATGGCCGCGTTGATCTCGTGCTCAAGGAGTTTGATTTGCCCGTGTCCGTGCAGCACGATAACGCCAAACGTCTTGCCCGCATACGTGGGATCGTTCAGGCATTCGAGCAGTTGTGACACGATACGTTTCGCCTCTACCGGGTTGCGGACTGCCTGTGCAGATCCCTCCTGGTAGGCGCCCTCGACGTGAGCGACGCGCAGCGGCTCCAGATCGGTAGCTTTCCTCTCGCGCAACGGAATGATCTCACTGGCACCGCGGTAGAACTGCTCCTTCGACCAGTTGATGATTTCAGGCATGCATCGGAAGTGTTCCCGTAAACGGACGACGGCGTCTCTTCCGGATCGTGCCGAGAGGAGGCCGTACAGGTGAGCTTTAGGGGTGAAGTGGTATCGAATTTCGGGATCAAGGTCGCCGAGGTGGTCCCCAATGGCCCGAAAGTGTTCGTCGAAGGTCCTGCCCATCCGATTGGGTGCCGGGGTGCATTGCTGGTCGTCGCCGACAACGATGATCCTTGGTGCCAGCCACAAAAGAAAGAGATGTTCCAGACCAACCTGACTCGCCTCATCAACGATGATCACATCGAAGGCATTGCGTTCGACGGTCAGATTCTCTAGCAGGCTCGGCAGGGGAATCACCCAGGCAGGCACGATGCTCTGGGCCTTGCTCATCGCCGCCTGCGCTGCCTGACGCAGCTCGCGAACCTTACGTCCGCCGCCAGCCCCGATCTGCTTGCGGAACCCGCGGAAGCTGCGCAGGGCGCGCATATCCGCGTCATTCAGGCGGTTGACGAACGCCCGAGTTGCTTCGGCCGCTGCGAGCTGCTCGGTGACCTGGGCCAGGTGTACTTCGACGTCGTCGTAGTCCCGTCTGACCAGGTGTTCCGTGCCCGCTGTGCGCTGGGCCCGCACGAAACGGTCCGCGTGGTACCAGGCCCATGCTGCAGGCAGATCCCGCATGCGGTCGTCCCAGTGAGAATCCAGGTAGCTGTCTTGCAGCAGGCGAAGCAGTTGCGGATGGGCCTCGTCCAGTTGGTGGGTGAGGCTGAGGCGGCGTCGCTCGGCGTACTGCTCGCGATGGGCGGTGTCCAGTGCATCGATTGCGTGGTGGTATTCCTCGAGGGATCGCTGGTCGATGGCGGCGATGAGGAGTTCAACCTCGGGGCAAGGGTTCTCGCGCGTCAGGTGCCTTCGGGCTGCGTCGCGGTGTCCGGCTATGGCGGCCTGCGCTGCTCGCAGGCGGATGTGGTGGCGGGCGGCTGCGGTGGACGAGGTCAACGCGATGACGTCGTCAGTGGTGGGCAACCTGGTCGGCAGACCAGCGGCTTCCAGGCGGTCGCGGATGGTGGTGTGGACCCCGGCGAGTTGTTGGACGTGCTGAAGGTGGCGGTACGAATCTTGCAGCTCGGACAGGGTCGCGGTGACGCGGCCGGGCGTGATAACTACCCCGACGTCGGCCCACAGCCGCAGGAGTTGAGTGGTTTCGATATGAACTTCGAGATGATCAAGTGCGGCGTCTAGCAGAGGCACCGTAGTAGGTGGCCTTCCATCGACACGCATGCCGCTGATCAGTGCGGCGGCCTTGATGCGGGCCGGCTGCACGGCGAGAAGCGTGCGACAGGTCAGACTTTCAAGGTAAGTGCGGAGTTCGCGGCCCAGGGCGAGCATGTGACGGGCTTGCCCTAGGTCGAGCTCACCAGCGTTCGTGAAACGCACTTCCGCACCCAACGTGTGCACTCGAAGTTTGGCCTGCAGGCGCTCGGCGCGTCCGGCGACCTCGGCCACGTGCCGCCACAGGGATTGCCGCCGTCCGGAGAAGTGATCTGCGATGGCACGTGCCACCCAGTTCGGCGACGACTCAGAGTCCGCGTCCAACCCGAGCCGCTCCACGATGGCGGTGAAGCGCTGCCCGAGCAGGTCCAGGTCCTTCAGCATGTCCTCACCGGCAGCCGCCAGACGGGGCGCCCACACAGTGGTGTGTTCCTGAACGGCGGCCGTGGCGTCGAGTTCGGCGTCGAACGCCTCGGCGAGCGCGGCCGGCCTAGGTAGGTCTGACAGGTCAGGGATCACTTGGGCGAGGCGGGCACGTCGAGCTGGGTTCGTCGTTCGTAGCAGATGCACCAGTTCGGTAGCCTCCGCGGTCGTCAAGGGCGGCCTGTCGGGTAGGTCGGGTACAGCCGTGGGCATCCAGTCGAACTGCTTCGCGTTGCCCTTGACCTGGCGTGCGATCTGACCAAGTGATCCCCGGTAGAGCTCGCTGCTGAACCAGGGCACGACCGGGTCGTGGGCGATGAACTCCGCCTCACGCAGCTGTTGTATGCGCTGGTTGAGGTAGGCGGATCGAGACCGCAGCTCGTGCCGTTCGCCGCGAAGCGCCTCAACCTTTATGGTCAGTTCCTCCGTATGGGCGTACGAGGTCAGGTTGGACAGAGCGTCAAGACCGAAGCCGACCTCGGTAGCGGCGTTTCTGCCATCGGTCATCAGCACGCAGAGATCACGCAACGACGCCGGAACCCTCTCGCGAAGCTCGCGCAGCGCCTGATCCTTCTGGCTCGTGACGAGCACCCGCTGACCGCGCGCCAGGAGCGCCGACACCAGATTGGCGATCGTGTGCGTCTTGCCGGTTCCCGGCGGCCCTTGAACCACGATCCCCGTCTCGGAGCGAAGTAGCTCGATGACGCGCATCTGCTCATCGTTCGTCGCCTTAGGAAAGAGAGGGTCGCCACCGAGCACGTCGCCGTTTACAGCGCCCTGACTCCTCAACCACCCGTTACGTTGCTCGGGCTCCGTGTCCACCACAAGCTGAGCAAGCGCAACGGGAACCTGTGCGTCAGGTTGTCGCAGCGCCTCCCGGATGTGCTGATAAGCCTCGGCGAGGAGCACCCGACTGCGCCGACGTACCAACAGCGCCGGCGACAAGCTGATCACCGGGATGCTCGGCAACTCCTCATCCGCCACCGCGGGGTGGGCTTCCTGGTGCACCGCCGTATCCAGACATTCCTCGAGAAGGCCCACGATCGGAGGTAGCAAAGCTAACCATGGCAGATCCCCGTCGACGATTTCCTGACGGCGATACCTCCCACGCTCACCCCGGAACAGCTCCTGATCGCCTAGGACTTCCCGGTCTTCGACCCTTCTGCGTCCCGTTCCCATCGACACCGACACCTCGGCCGTCGCTCTGTCCAGTCGAGCGACTACACCTTCGGCCATAAGGTGACGACGAAAACGGGTGCCGTCCGGCGCCGTCCAACGAAGCAGACCGATCCCGAGAACGAACTCGTACTCGTCGTCCTGCTGCTCCATCGTCTTGGCAGCACGCTCAAGTTGCTCATACAACTGCCCAACGGCGTGCAGGCGTCGAGCCTCGTCGGACCATGCCTGCCACTGCTCGACCCAAGTGTCGAAAGCACGCACAATCCGCCCAGGCGGTGCCTCGTGACTGTCATCACCGCTCAGCCGAGCGTCCAACAGGCGCGGCGCAGAACCAGCGAACCTGCCCACGGGGTCCATGTCGATCCACTCGTGCAGCAACTCCGGTGGCGTCGGCTCCGCCGGTGGCCGAGACGGACGCAGCCGCATGATCACATCATCGGCAGGGCTAGCCATCCACTGAACGCCCCGCGGTAGGGCATCGAGCCAGATGACGGGATCAGGCGCGTCCGGGTCTTCCAGAATGTCGCACACTGGGTCCCGCTCGACTGCGGCCGTCACCTCAGCGAGAAACTCGACCAACTTCGTCGTCTTCTCGATCGCATCCTGACTGAGAGTCACGCTCGCATGCACCCCCTGTTAGTGGACAGGCAACGTCACAGACTGCGCTGCCTACAACCAAGATCACAAGGGTGATGCCGTGCGTGCAGCATGAGTGAACCCTCCGAGCAGGGGCGCGGCCCAAAATCGGGCACCCGTCGCCACCTCACCTCTGCGGTGTTCGCGGGCGGTGCCGCGATAGTCTGCAACGGATGAAGCCGTCGGCTCGAAGGTGAGGCTTGCCCGATGGGTACCAGCTACGAACCGATGAGTCTGGCCAGGTTGGCCACCCATTTGGTATCCGCGGACACCGACCAGATTCGCTGGAAGCTCGTATGGGAGTTTCTGGAGGAGTACCGCTGGGAACCCGCCGACACCAGGGTCGACCTGTTAAGAGATGAGCCCGGACTAACCAAGGACCCACGGTGGGACGCGCTGCTTGCCGCGCTCGCGGAGCACCTGCTAGCTCAGGCAGATCTTGCCCCGCCCGGGTGGGTTGACGCGCGTGTGCTGCGCCGGGCATGGTTTCCGGCCGAACTGGCCATCCACCGGGCCGACGCCCTGGCCTGGGCACCGGCGGCATTCCGGAAGCATGGTGTGTACCTGTCCGTGCACGACTTGGCTGCGGCGTGAGCGGATCAGACGGCGTCCTCACGGGGCGCGCGGAACTCGAACGCGCGTTCACTCACCTGGGCGACCGGCTTGTCCGCCGCGGAGTCGTCGCTGACATCTTCATTGTGGGTGGTGCCGCGATGGCGCTGGCCTACGACGCGAAACGGGTTACCAGGGACGTCGACGCGATGTTCGTCCCGCACGGAGTCGTCCTCGATGAGGCGCGTGCAGTGGCCGACGAACTGGGCCTACCGCCGTGGTGGCTCAACGAGCAGGCCAGCGTGTATGTATCCGGCAAGGACGACCCGGGCAAGCGGCGCGTCTTCGACCACCCTGGCCTGCGCGTGATGGCCGCCTCCCCGGAGCACATCTTCGCGATGAAAGCGCTCGCGGCGCGAATCCGCGACGTGGACGACCTCCGCGCCCTGGCGGCGCTGGCCAAGGTAACGACGGTGGACGACGCTAAACGTCTGTGCGCCGACTTTTACCCCGACGAAGCGATCTCGCCACGAGCAATGGGAGTTATCCGCGAACTTTTCGGATGATTCGGACCCCTGGTAGCGCGGCGGTCAATGTGATCACTTCCGATGGCTCAGGCCTCTAAGCAGGATTCTCACCTGTCCGCCGAGAGCGCGTGAAACGTCACCGTCACGCGCGGCGCTTGCTCAGAATCCTATCTGCGGTTGTTCGCCTCGGACATGGAACAGCTGGTGCCCGTCGGGGGAGAGGTGCTTCGGGAATCTGCCGTTCCTGTTCAGCGTCAGAGACGTGCGACGGCAGGATGGACAGATCTGACGACTGCGTGGGCGCCTGCACTGCCTTGGGATATCACGATCCGCAGTGTGACGAGTCGTTCCCGAGCCATTGCATTCCTTCTGGGCGCCGTAGCTGAACAAGCCGTACGTCTCTTCACCGTAATGCTTCGGCAAAGTCTTGATCTTCGTGAGCTTCAGACGCAGACAACAGACGTCACAGTGGGCCAAGGGGGGCAACCTCCCGTGACGGACGCTCCCGGCACCGATCGGCGTCCAGAGGGGTTCTGCCACTGCATTCGCTGTAACGCTTCAGGGCTGATGCGCGGGGGAGCCTTGAGCGGATGCTGCCCGAGGCCCGATCGCGGTCCCCTCTACTCAGGGGCAACGCATGTGGAGTCATGCACGGAAAGTATCGATCAGAGTGCGCAGGGTCAAGAGGGGTGATTTGTCGTGGTACTGGCGTCGCCGTGACTGTCTACCGCAGCGGTCGGGTGACTCAACCGGATCCAGACCTTCGCCGTGGCGGTGCGAGCGCAGATCCGCGCGTTGCAGAAGCGCCGCGTTGCATCGCGCTGATCGGCGCTGGATTCTCTGGCGCTGCGCGAGGTTGTGGTGAATTTGAGAGTTCGACGAAGGCGGTGAAACTCGTGTACTCACTAGCGAGGGACGCGAGCGATGCGGGTTGCCGTCAACGCCGACGGACTGAAACTCACCAGGACCCACGACGGAGGGCTCCCGCTTGATGGCTGCACGTTCATTTCGGTCAGTCGATGGCCGAGCGAGTTGGCTGGCAAGCGTCGGACCCGACGCGTCCTAGCTGCGATTCATGCTTACGCGCGGTAATGAGCGTGCGAGGTTGAGTCAACCCTGACCGTGACGTAATCTATAAGCATGTGCACTTCTAATGGAGCACAGGTGATACGTACAAGAGTTCGAATCCCCCCTCGGACACGATCCATAGGCCCACGGTGCGCGCTGAGATCGGTTTCAGCGTGCACCGATTGCGCTTCGGGGTGGTATGTCAGCCGTAGGCCCAACTGGCGGTAGACCTCGGTTTTGTCGGCGGGGTCCGCGTCGCGGAGCACGGTGACCTTGTTCCCAAGGGCCTCGACCAGCGTGGTGATCTCTGCCTGGGTCATCCGGCGTGGTGCGGCGGAGTTCCCTGCGTGCAGCTCCGTTTCGGCTCGGGTCCGTTCGGCCTGTGTCTGGGCTATCCAATTACTGACGACTGAGGGGTCGGCTCCGGCGTCGAGGGCCGCCCGGTAGCGCTGAGTTTCGTGTCGCAGTCGTTGATGGTCGCGCGGGCGGCGGTGATGGTGGGGGATGCGTGGTCGCCCAGCTGGCCGTCTGCCATCGCGGTGATCGTGTTCTCGATGCGGTCAGGGTGGAACGCGGTGGCGAGCCAGGTGTCGACTGAATCGGTGAGGGTCTCCTCGCGGAGGTAGACGTTGCGGGGATGGGTGACGTCTTACACGCGGTGCAGTAGATCAGGCCGCGAAAGACGTACGGGTTGCGGGCGCGGCGTTGCCGTTGCGGCAGGTCCAGACCCAACCGGTGTCGAGCGAGCAGCGTCTGCGCCTGTTCGAAGGTGGCCTCATCGATGATCGGTGGGTGGGTGATCTCGTTGGAGACCACCCACTTGTCCCGCGGGTTCCACCGCATGACACCGGTGTGACCGAGCGGAACGTCGTCGACGTCCAGGAGGACCGTCTTGGCGACTCGCGGATACGCAAACACGGCGGCACAAACTCCGCGACTGTCTTCGAGCACACCCAAGCCTGGCTCCGAAACGACGACAACGCGATACTCCGAGACATCCTCGGCCGGCCCTCCCGCGGCTGGACACCTTGCCGAGTGAGGCACTGTCCCAACTGCTCCACTACGGCCGCACCGGCCGGTACGAGCTGTCGTACTTCGAGGTCGGTGACACGCCGGGACGGAACGCCGATCGGGCGGGAAATCAGGCCAAACTGACTAGCGTGCCCCTCGGTATCTCCGCGGAACTGTTCGACGGCAACGGTTTCGACGGCGACGCGTGGTTCACCATCCCCGAAGGGCGTGGTGGACGACGCTGGCCCCGGCCGCTCGGGTCGGCCGGCCGACGTATGGGAGAACATCCTCTGGAAATCGGGCCCACCGACGCCTCGCGAACACTGATGCACCTCATGCAGGACGACGCCGTCGCCCGCTGGCCGTACGGCTTCACCCGGGTCTACGTCCTTACACCAAGCCCCCGCTGGTCACTCAGCAATGTCGTAGCGGAGACCTTGCAGAACTAGCCGCCCAGCACCCGGGGCGCGGTCAGGGCCCGCACCGCTCTGGCCAACGCCTGCGCCCACTCTTGCTGCCCGGCCAGGGCCGGCCCTGCGCAGTTACGCCGCTGCCCCGCCCTGGCCGGCAGCATCCGCCGCCACGGCAAGCTCACCGAGGCCCTTGCCCAGCCGGATGACCGCGCTGCGCAGCACGGCGATGAGTGCGTCCGGCTCCCCGACCTCCACGTCGCCTTCGAGGAGCTTGGCGAGCCGGTGCGCTGCGTCCTGAAGAGACATAGCGTGGTCGGCGTACCCGGGAAAGTTGCGGATGAGGCTCATCGTGCCAGGACGGGGCTACGCGCGCCCGGGGCGATCCGGTAAGCCAGGTGTTCCTCAAGCTGATTCAAGCCCCAGAGAGGCCCGGAGTTTCCGGGCCTCTCTGCCTGTCCGCCGCCGGCTCAGCCTCGTGCGCGGGCCGCCCGTTCGGTCGCCTCGTCCTCGGCGCAGGTCTTGTGGCAGGCCTGCCGTCCTGGTCCCGGGTTAAGGCGCCGGACTTGCAGATACGGCACGGCTGTCGGTCGCCGACGGCGCAGCCGCTCGTTCCGACGGCCAGTTGACCAGCGTTACCGCTGATTCCGGGCTGAGAACTACACCTGGGCTTTACGTCAGCGGTCACCCGGCCCGGTCGACGGATCCGCGCTGATTGATCGGACCGGGCCCGAAAGGCGCGCTTTACGGGCTCAGGTTCAAGTGCCGAGCCCGCCCGCGCAGTACGCGGCGACGTACCCCTTGCGCCCCTTGTAGTTGACCGCAACCCAGGAGTTGTCGACCGGGTCGCTGCTCGTACAACGGTAGTTCTGCCCGACTTCTTCTCCGCAGCGATCCCAGACGGGCAACCGCGTGCCGGTGTACTTGACGATCAGCGAGGCAGTGGGGGACTTCGAGGTGCGTACGTTGTAGTACCCAAACCGATCCCACACATAGAGGTAGCAGGCTACGGCCGAGCGCGAGGAGTCTGCGGTAGCCGAGGCGTGCATGGCGCCTTGGTCAGCAGAGGCCGGTGAAACGCCTGCCAGCACGGTCCCGCCGGCGAGGATGGCTCCGGCGATCAAGCTGGTTACCCGTGGCATGACTTTCTTCATGGTTGCCCCCCCGGTGGTTACATGGTCTGGGGAAACGGTAGCTATCGAAGTACCTGAGTGGCCCGATCTGTCCGGCAGCCGGGTCAGCCCCGCAGCGGCGACAGCAGAGAGCTTGCGCTTCATACCCTTCTCCTCCTTGTGGTGTGCCTGGCACTTCTCTGATGTGGTAGCGGATTCCTGGTCGGAAACCGGCGGTTGCTGAGCATCCGACTGGGCCCTGGCCGACGCGGCCGGACGGCTGGGCAAACGCGTCGACGCTTTCGGCCCCGCTGTCGGACGCATCAATCTGGCGCTAAGCCTGACCTGCGGGTGGTAAGGCGGAACAGGGTCTGAGCTGTGCGGAACAGTTCCGCTCGCGTCGAATCGAGGGCTGCCTGCGGCTTGGTCCGTCCGGATGTTCCGAGGTGCGGGCCGTGCGATTTTCGGGAAGCCCCGAAGCCGCGCCAGTTCCTCCGCCGAAAACACATCCTGAGTCGCCACAAACCCACCACCCGAATTCCATCACCGGCGCCCGGGCCGGTCGCCGCGCTGCTGCTCGAGTACCTCGGCCAGCGCAGCAACCTGGCCACCGCCACGAACCGCGAATCGCGCTGGCTCTTCCCGGGCCGCCGCGCCGGCCAACCACTGCGCTCCGACACACTGTCCGCGCTGGTCCACGGCCTCGGCGTCCGGCGACCGCCTCTCGCGCGGCGGCGATCCGCCAGCACGTCCTCGACCTGCCCGCCCCGATCGTCGCCACCGCGCTCGGCTACCACCAGGTCACCACTGCCCGATTTGCTGCCGAATCCGGCACCACCTGGGCGAACTACGTCACACGCCGCGGCAAGTAGCTCATGCGATGATCGTGACCGAGCAGGGCTCAGGGCCAGGGCTGACCTCAAGCTCGAGAATGACTTCGGCGGCGGTGACGGTATCGGCCTCGAAACGCCCTCCATCGGTATCGCGGAACTCCACAACGGCCTGCAGCGCGGTGTTGATCCTGTGGTGCGTAACCTTCTGCTGTGGATCGACGGGGATGGTGGCTGGTCATTGCCTCCGCCAGTGTGTTGGCTCTGGTATCGCTTGCCTCAAATGTGACGACCCTGAACCAGCTCGAAGGCAAGGCGAACACGCTGCTGGTCGCTCGGCTGACCGTCAGCCAACTGGTCAATGCCGGTACGGTCTGGGCCGGGCTGGCGGTGGTATCCGGGTGGCTCGTCCGCCGCGCTGCCCCGGCTGTTGCCGCCGGAGTCGTCGCCCTGCTCACCGCTTGCATCGTGCACTACGGGGTGGGGACAGCCTACGGAATGTTCGATCCAGATGTCTTGACGGCGAATTTGCACTGGCTCATGGCCGCGATGCTCGCGGGCGGACCACTCGGCCTGGTGGGCGCAATTGCTCGGCGGTTGGATCCGTGGGGGATGGCGGCCCGCCTTGCCGTCCCGGCCGGAGCCGTGCTCGAACCATTCGTCCTCGGTCGGTTCACCACTCCCGCGATCCTGCCCTGGCCGAACCGGGTGGCCGACTTCGTCAGCGGATCGGTGCTGTTGACGGCTGGAGCGGCAGGCTGCGTTTGGGTCCTCGCCGGCGGGTGGAGACGGCGGAACGCGTTACATGAACGCCGAGCTCCCGCCGAGCTGTAAGCCCAGTTGTCGATGGTTGGAGACGTAGAAAGAGCCAGCGACCGCATCTACCCCTCAACTGTGATGGACCGCGGGAGCTCTGAAGTCGGTCCGGGACGATCCGGTGCGCGAGGTGAATCAGCGAAGCTTGCGGGTCAAGGCCGAGTGCGGCGGCGACGAGCTTCGGGTCGAGGGTTTTGACGAGGTCGCCTACGTCGCAGTGCCACCGCCGACCGCGAGATCCTCCGCAAGATGCCTTCTCGAAGATCCCGGCTCGACTACGACGAGTAGCTGAAGCGGGTTTCCGCGCCGAGAACTCGCGACAGTTGAATAGGCGCTCTCACCAGTAGGACGGGCCAACAACTCGCGCGGCAGCTTCAGCGAGAACCGACCTTCCGCCACTGACATCGGACCTCCTGTCGGAACGATTCAACACCGTGAGATCTTTCGGGGTCCACGCTCATGGCGTGTTCCCGGCTAGATGTGGAGCCTTGCGCGTACGGATACCGGCCGCTGCTGCGGCCACGGTGAGCAGCAGGCAGGTGACGCCGATGCCGAGCAGCGGGAGCCATGGAATGGTGATGGGCACGGCGATGCCGACCAGGTCGGCGGTGATGGCGCGGCGTACGAGCCAGCCGAGCAGCACGGTGGTGGCACCGCCCAGGAGCAGGCCGGTGCCGCCGACGAGGGCGGCCTGCCAGATGGCAGCTCGCCGGACCTGATCGGGGGTCGCGCCGAGGAACTGAACCAGGTCGCGTTGCCGACGCCGCTGGGATCCGCCGATGAGGGTGGCGTTGACGATCGCGATGGCGGCGTAGAGGCCGGCCGGTCCGAGCAGGATGGTAAGGCCGAGCTTGTTGGCCTCGCGGGTCTGGGCCGTGGTGGCGTCGATCCAGTCGCCGGAGTCGAAGATCCGGCTGTGGGTGCCGGCGAGGGTGCGCTCAAGGGAGACGCGCGCCGCCGCAGCGTCGGCGCGCGGTAGGACGAAGACCGTCCCGGTGGCACGTTCGCTTGCGGGCGGGAGCAGGCCGGCCGGGATGAGGAGGTCGCCGTACAGGTCGGGTGCGTCGGGGATGACGGCGACGACCCGCAACGGGACCCGCTCGCTGGCGATCCAGACCGGCACAGTGCCGCCCAGGCCGATGCCGGCGTCGCTGGCCTCTGTGGCGGTGACCGCCACCACGCGTCCGTGGAAGTCGTCGAGAGTGCCGCGGGTGGCGGTCAGGCCCCGGGCGGCGGAGGCGGTGACGGGGTCGAGGATCTCGACCTGATCGCGCACGCCGGGACGGCCCTCCTCGTCACGCTGGAGCATGGCCTGCCGGCGTACGTCGGCGATCGCGACGGCCTTGTCGGACGCGACTGCCGCCGCTGTGGCCGGATTGGCCGCCTCGACGACGAGCGGTGCGCGCAGCCGGGCCCGATCCTGCGCGTTCGTCCAGTCGGCGGTGAAGCTGAGGGACAGCAGCAGCGACCCGGCGATGGCGGAGATGGCCACGACCGGGGCGGCGACCGCGGCGGTGGTGCGGGCGGCCGCACGTACCTCGTCGCGGGCAATCCGGGCCGTGACGTCCCGGGCGACGAACGGGCGGGCGAGCAGGGCGGCGAGCCGCGGAATGACGGCGTAGCCGATGCTCATCAGGCCAATCACGACCACCTCTGGCAGCAGGATGGAGGCGACCAGGGCGAACAGCGGCGGCATGTCGGCGGCGACGACCACCACCAGGCCACCGAAAGACAGCGTCGCGACGGCGAGCTGGAGAATGCTCGGCCGGGTTCGTTCGATCGTGGCCTCCCGCAGGGCGGCGCTCGGGGCGATCCGGGCGGCGCGGCGTGAGGATCGCCAGACCCCGAGAAGCGCGATCACCGCACCGGTGGGCACGGCGACCGCCCAGGCGATCCACGGGCGCGGTGCCCGAAGGTCGAGCGTGGTGATCCCGATGGCCTCCACCAGCCAGAGAACGGCGGGGGTCAGCGCCGTGCCGAGCAGACCGCCAACCGTGGTGGCCGCGGCCGCGACGACGAGGGACTCGCCCAGCAGAAGCCGGCGCACCTGCCCTGGCGTCGCGCCGACCAGGCGCAGCAGGCCGAGCTCGCGCCGGCGGCCGGCCACGACGAAGCCGAACGTGCTGCCGACCACGAACAGCGCCATGAACGCCGATACCGCCGACATCATCCCAAATATCGCGGCCAGGTCGTCGAGTTGGGCGCGCTGGTCGGCGGTGACGCCGGGCCGGCCGCCGGTGGCGTCGACGCTCCCGATGAGGGTCACGGTAACGGCGATCAGGACGACGCCGAACAGCAGCGCGACGAAGGCGCCCAGGTAGCCGCGCCATGAGCTGCGCACGGTCTGCCGGCTCAAAGTCAGCATCATCGCTCCAGGTCGGTCATCGTCGCGGCGATCTGACCAGCGTCGGCGTCCGTGAGGCGACCGACGATCTGCCCGTCGGCGAGGAACAACACCGCGTCCGCGTACGAGGCAGCCAGTGGATCGTGGGTCACCATGACGACGCTCTGGCCGCCGTCGGCCAGCGAGCGCAGGAGTTCCAGCACGTCGCGTCCGGTGCCGCGGTCCAGGGCGCCGGTGGGTTCATCGGCGAACAGGACGTCGGGCCGACCGTGCAGCGCCCGAGCGATCGCGACCCGCTGTTGCTGGCCGCCGGACAGCTCCGATGGCCGGCGCCCGGCCTGTTCGGCAAGGCCGACGTGAGCCAGGGCGGTCTGCACGGCTGCCGGGTCGACACGGCGTCCGGCCAGGCGGGCGGGAAGCGCGACGTTTTCGAACGCGGTGAGCGCGTCGAGAAGGTTGTAGGACTGGAAGACGAACGCCATCGACGTGCGCCGGAAGCGGGTCAGCGCGGTCTCGCCCAGCTTGTCGAGCTGAGTGTCGCCGACGAGCACCCGCCCGCCGGTCGGCCGGTCGAGGCCCGCGGCGAGCTGCAGCAGCGTGGATTTTCCGGAGCCGGACGGTCCCATGATCGCGGTGAACGTGCCGCGTTGGAACACATGGGTGACGCCGCGCAGCGCCTGCACCGTGCCGGCGCGCGAGCGGTAGGTGCGGGTGAGGCCGTCGAGCGTGACGGCCGCCGGGGATGCCTGGTTCATGCCCTCACTGTGCCGGCCGGCGCGGCCCACCACACGGGCTTGGACGCGACTTCGGGGTAGCGCGCACGCTACCCCGCCCGGCCGGCGCGAACCGTAGGGTTGGGCAGGTGAATGATGCCTGGACAGCCGTGCGGGGACGCCCCACGCGGTTCCTGGCGTCGGTGTGGCCGTGGCGTTCACTCGCGTACGTGGCCAGCACCGTGCCCATCGGTCTCGGTTGGCTGATCCTCCTGCTCGTGGTGCTCACGGTGGGCGTGGCCACGATCGTGGTGATCGCAGGACTGTTCGTGCTTGCCGGCCTTCCGACGCTCGCGCACCTCGCCGCCGCTGGCGAGCGGCACCGGCTCCGGCTGATCTTCCCCGGGCGGCCGGTGAGCCGGTTACCCGCTCCGCGCGATCGGGACCACGGCCGCGTGGCCTGGCCGGAGACGGGCGTCACGGTCCTGCTGGTGACGCTGTTCTGGCTCGTGGACGCCGTGGTGGTCGTGCTGCTGACGGCCCCGGTCCTGCTGATCCTCGCTCCGGTGCTGGTCCGTCACGACGTGGTCGAGGTCGCCGGCTGGCGGGTGGACGACACCGGTGAGGCGTGGTTGGCGGTGCCCGCCGGCATCCTCACACTCGTGCTGCTGGCGTACGCGGTCACCGCGCTGGCCTGCGGCCAGGCGGCCCTGGTGCGGCACCTGCTGGACCCGCCCGAAGCCCAACTGGCCGAAGCGGTCCAGCAGCTACGCCGCTCCCGAAGCGGGCTGGTCGACGCGTTCGAAATCGAACGTCGCCGGATCGAGCGCGACCTGCACGACGGCGTCCAACAGCGCCTCGTCGCGCTGACCATGACACTGGGCAGCGCCGAACTGGACCTGACCGACGGTCCCGGCCTCAATCTCGTGCGCGAGGCCCATCAGCAGGCCGAGCAGGCCCTCGCCGACCTGCGCACCACGATCCGGGGCATCCACCCCCAGGTACTGACCGACCATGGTCTCGCCGCGGCCGTGCACGAGATCGCCGATCGGTCACCGGTCCCGGTCCACCTCGATCTCGCCCTCGACGGCCGGCTCCCCCCGGCCATCGAGGCCGCGGCCTACTTCTTCGTCAGCGAAAACCTCACCAACGTCGCCCGCCACGCCCGGGCCCGATCGGCGCAGGTGCACGCCTGGACCGAGGACCACGCGCTGATCGTCTCGGTGGTCGACGACGGCGTCGGCGGCGCTGACCCGCAGGCCGGCACCGGCCTCGCCGGACTGCGCGCCCGGCTCGACGCCCTCGACGGCGACCTGCACATCACCAGCCCCGTCGGCGGCCCGACCCAGGTGAGGATGAGGTGCCCAATCCAGTGACGCCGCTGCCGAAGGCACTGCGCATCGTGGTCGCCGAGGACGCGGCCCTGCTCCGCGAAGGGTTGGTGCGAATCCTCGAACGCGCTGGCCACGACATCGTCGCGGCGGTCGCAGACGCGCCGGCTCTGCTCACGTACGCGGCCAACTGCCGCCCCGACCTCGTCGTCACCGACATTCGCATGCCACCCACCCACACCGACGAGGGCCTGCGCGCGGCGGCCACCATCCGAGCCGCCCATCCCGGCATCGCGATCCTGCTGCTGTCCGCCTACGTCGCCGACGCCTACGTCGGCGAGCTGCTCGACTCCGCCCCCGGCGGCGGCATCGGCTATCTGCTCAAGGACCGGGTCGGCCACGTACGCGACTTCCTCGACAGCGTCGACCGTGTCGCCTCGGGCGGCACGGTCATCGACGCCGAGGTCGTCCGTCAGCTCGTCGTCCGCCGGCACACCGACGGTCCCCTCGCCAGCCTCACCGAACGCGAACGGGAGGTGCTGGCGCTGATGGCCGAAGGCCACACCAACCACGCGATTGCCGGCAAGCTGTTCGTCAGCGAGGCCGCGGTGCGCAAGCACATCGGCAACATCTTCGCCAAGCTTCCGCTCGACCCGCACTCGGACCGCCGGGTGTCGGCCGTTCTCACCTATCTTCGCGGCTGACCGAACGGAATCGATCACGCCTGTCAGGCATGCCATCGGATCGGCGGCTACCACGCCCACATCAGCGGCCATGTTTCGATGGGCCGCTCTCGGCGGCATGCTGCGCTCTCATTCGAGGCAAACCCGCGCCAACAGCGTTGCACCGTCAACACAGCCGATTGACACAAATGCGAAAGGCGCTCTCAGTGTGCTGACGGTGCTCACGGTGCCTTCCGCGGTCGGATAACTCGCGGCTGAACGCACGGAGTTGGCACCTCATAATGCCGCGACTGCGAATACGCACATGCCCTCCTCGCTCGGACGTGTGGTGATAGAGAGACTGCCGTTCGGACATCCTCCATGCTGAAGGGGAGTTGGTCGCAATGCGAGCAATCAGCGACGAATTCTTCTTGACTATGGCAGAAGTGTCTGGTGCTCTTGTCGGCACACTTCTTGTCGGAGTCTTCTTCTACCTCGACTCCGACCTGCACAGGACCCGCCGGGGTTCAGCTGCAGCCGACCGCTACATGCGCTCGGGGGTGCGGTGGATCTTCTTGGTCTCGGCCATCCCGCTCATCGTGTCCCTCACGCTCGCTGGCCTGGAGCCGATCTGGGGTGCTCTTACTTTCCTCGCGCTCTCTGTCGTGCTGGTCGCCTCAACTGCCGACACGACCTATCGCACAGTCGCTCGTGGCAGCTTCGCCATATCGACCGCAGCGCGGCGGCGATGCCGAGCCGCTGGCCCATGCCGAGGGAGAAGGCGCCGACCCGTTTGTGGGCGACGGCCGAGAGACCGACCAGGTCGAGCACCTCGTCGACGCGGGAGCGCCGAATGCCGTTCGCGCGGGCCATGGCCAGCAGGTGGCTGACCGCAGTGCGCCCCGGGTGCACGGCCTTGGCTTCGAGCAACACGCCGATCTCGTGCAGTGGCGCTGTCGACGACGCGTAGGGCTCGCCGTTGACCAGCACGTCGCCCGAGGTCGGCGCGTCGAGACCGACGATCATCCGCATGGTCGTCGACTTGCCGGCACCGTTGGGGCCGAGGAAGCCGGTGACCTGTCCGGGCTTCGCCGTGAACGACAGGTGGTCGACGACCGTCTTCGCGCCGTACCGCTTGGTTACTTCACGTACCTGAATCATGCTCACCACGCTAGGTTCGGGCACAGCCCTCATCGTGGTACCGCGGTCGACTCTTTCGGCCCGCCGTTGGTACTCAGGTTCTACCGGCCATCGCTCGGCGAGCGAGAATTCCCAGTTCGACGACTGGCCGACCACACCGACCCGCCCAGGGGGCTATGCGGTCGACGGGGTGATGAGCTCATTGGCGACCCAACGCGCGACACCAGCCGGGTAGGGCGCCGGCAGTGTGAGCACGATGTGTCCGATGCCGGCGCCGATCGCCCTGTCGATGGCGTCGCGGGTGAGCCGGGGCTGGTCGTAGGAGACAGGCAGGTTGATCGAGTGGGTGATCGACGCCGGGTCGCGGCCGATCGCCGCGCAGTAGCGTTCCAGCAGGGCACCGCGGCTGACGGCGGCGTCGACGTCGCCGCTGGCGATGTTCCAGATGTCCGCGTGCTCGGCGACCACCCGCAACGTGGCGGCGGAGCGGCCACCGATCACGATCGGCGGATGCGGGCGCTGCACGGGTTTGGGGCTGGCAAACGCTCCGGTGAGGTCGACGTACGTGCCGTGGAAGTCGAACGGGTCGTTGCTGGTCCAGAGCCGCCGGATGACCGTGAGCGCCTCGGCGAGGCTGCCCACGGCGTCGGCCGTGTCGGCGAAGGGCAGGCCGTGCGCGGCGTACTCCCGCCGCGCGAGGGGATGATCGGGCCGCGACCCGACGCCGATGCCGAAGTCGAGGCGCCCGCCGGAGACGATGTCGACGACCGTGGCGATCTTGGCGAGCATCGCGGGAGGCCGGAAGCGGTTGCTGGTCACCATCACGCCCAGGCGCAGCCGCTCGGTCTGCGCGGCGAGGGCGGAGAGCAGGGTCCAGCCTTCGTACGCCGGTCCGCCCGGGTCTCCACCGATGGGCATGAGGTGGTCGAACAGCCATGCGTGCTCGATCTCAGCGATGGCGTCCGCTTCCCGCCACACCCGCAGGATGTCGTGGTAGTCGACCTGCATCGGGGCGGTCATGAGCCCGAAACTGGGCGATGGCTTGCTTGGCATGGGTCTGTTCCTGCTTTCGGCGCGAGCCTGGAAGGTCTGGCTGTGTGACCAGGCGGACGCGCAGGCGCACGTCCGTCTGCCGCCGCCTGGTCAGTGACGTGCCGAGTGATCAGCGGCGGCGCAGCGCCGGATCGAGCAGAGCGGGAGGGGTGTCGTTCTTCTCGTGGGCGGCGAGGTCGACGCCGGGAGCCACAATCGTGTCGATCGCGTCCAGCACGTCGGCCGAGAGCACCGTGTCCGCGGCGGCGAGCTGCGAGCTGAGGTGGTCCATCGTGCGGGGGCCGATGATCGCGCTGGTCACGCCCGGGTGCGCGGTGACGAAGCCGAGCGCGAGCTGGATCATGCTGAGGCCAGCCTCGTCGGCAACCTTGGCGAGCTGCTCGACGGCGTCGAGCTTGGCGCGGTTGGCGGGGATGCTGACGTCGAAGCGTTGCTGCATGAAGCCCGCGCGGTTCGTGCTGATTCCCTGTCCGGCGCGGATCGCCCCGGAGAGCCAGCCCGACGCCAGCGGGCTCCAGGCCAGTACGCCCATGCCGTACTCCTGCGTCGCGGGCAGTACGTGGGTCTCGATGCCACGCTGCAGGATCGAGTAGTTCGGCTGCTCGGTCACGTAGCGGCTCAACCGCCCCTCGCGCGCGGCCCACTGCGCCTGCACGACGCGGTAGGCCGGGAAGGTCGAGGAGCCGAAGTAGCGGATCTTGCCCGCGCGCTGCAGGTCCGTCAGCGCCGACAGCGTCTCGTCGTCGCTGGTCGTCGGATCCCACCGGTGCATCTGGTAGAGGTCGACGTGGTCGACGCCGAGGCGGCGCAGGCTGTTCTCCAGCGCGGTGACCAGCCACCGGCGTGAGCCGCCCCGCTGGTTGCGCTCGTCCCCCAAGGGCAGGGTCGCCTTGGTGGCCAGGACGACGTCGTCGCGGCGTCCGGCGATGGCCCTACCGACCATCTCCTCGGACTGGCCGCCGCTGTAGGCGTCGGCGGTGTCGATGAGGTTGATTCCCGCATCGAGCGCGCCGTCGACGATGGCGGTGGCGTCCTCCTGGGTGGTATTGCCGATCTTGCCGAAGTTCATCGCGCCAAGTACGAGGGTGCTGACCTGCACACCAGTGCGACCCAAGGTGCGGTACTGCATGACTGTCTCTCCTTCAGACGTCCGGCGGTCCACGGTTTGGTGGCGACCCGCCGGCTGATTATGCTGGGTAAGCGGAGCAATGTTCCGGTAAGAACGATACGGAACCACGTTCCGTTTACCAAGTGGAGTGACGGAGGTAACGCGACGTGGCCGACATCGACAGCGGTTCGGAGCAGCTGGTGCCGCGCAAGCGGGCCGACGCCCGGCGCAACGAGAAAGCCCTGCTCGACGCTGCCGCCGCAGCGTTCGTCACCTCCGGCGTCGACGTACCCGTGCGGAACATCGCCGTCCTGGCGGGCGTCGGCGTGGGAACGATCTACCGCCATTTCCCCACCCGAGCCGACCTCATCGTCGCCGTCTACCGACACCAGATCGAGGCGTGCGCCGAGGCAGGACCGGCCCTGCTGGCCGACAGTGACACGCCGCACGCCGCCCTGGCGCAGTGGATCGACCTGTTCGTCGACTTCCTGGTCACCAAGCACGGTCTGGCCGCAGCGCTACAGTCCGACGACGCCGCCTTCCAGGCCCTGCACGCCTACTTTCTCGACCGGCTCGTCCCGGTCTGCGACCAGCTCCTCGACGCCGCCGTCGCCGCCGACGAGATCCGCCCCGATATGGATGCCTACGGACTGCTGCGCGGTGTCGGCAATCTCTGCATCGGCGCGGGCACCGATCCCCTCTACGACGCACGCCGCCTGGTCGACCTCCTTGTCGCCGGGCTCCGCGTCCGCTAGTGCGGCGTCCACGAACGTCCACCGCGTGTCCGGCGGCCGTTGTGGATTCTCACCTCGTGGGCGAACGACCCCCTCCGGGCGGCGGGGCGGGCCACCTCATCCTCGCGGCGCGCGTGGGGGGCTGGAATCACGTCGGGACCGGCCGGCACCGGAAGAGTGCCGGCCGGCTCGACGGTGGGTGATCACCTCCGACAGCACACCGGCTGTCGGAACCACGCAAGGTCATTGGATCGATCGACACCAGCGAGTTCCTGGTCGCCGTCGCGGCGAGCCTCGGCTTCCTCCTCGGTATCGGTGCGGAGAACGTCAACTTCGGCTGGGTTGCCGCGCTGCTCGTCGGCGGGGTGGTCGCCGCGCCGGTGGCGGCCTGGCTCGTCCGCATGGTCCCGCCCCGGGTGCTCGGCTCCGCGGTCGGCGGCGTGATCGTGCTGACCAACAGCCGAACCCTGCTACGCAGTGACTGGTTCAATGCCCCGGCCACCGTTCGTTATGGCTGCTACGTGGTCGTCTGCGCGATCTGGGCGGCCGCCGTGACGTACTCGATCCGTCAACACCAGAGGGAGCAGCAACACAGCGTCACGATCAGTAACGGCTGAGCTGGCAGGCGTCGATCCAAGTGATCAAGCGTGCCGGCACGGCAGCCCGGAGGCGTTCAGGCGGCTCGGCTTCCCGTTCAAGGGCGCCGACCTGGAACGTGGGCACATCGTCGGCCTGCACCAGAGCCTGCCGTTCCAACAGGAGGTCGAGTACTACGCCGCACCCGGTACGCCCGCGACTCGTGCGGCCGCTACCACGCCGCCCGCGCTGACGCCGACAGCGTCGACCGGGCCGCGCAGGTGGACATCGGACGCGATGGAGGTTGGGCATCCACATTAGACTTTGCTGCCGCAGCAGTGATCTAATTCGCGAGGATCGTCCATCTCCGGTCGGATTGTCCGACCGGGATCGAGAAGGAGTGTGCATGCCCGTCACCGCCGACTTCACCAAGCTGGTCGACAAGGCCTACCAGGACAAGTCCCTCACCGAGCTGGTCGACGCCCCGGTCGCGGCCCTCGCGGGGGTCAGCGACGGCGACGCCAAGCTCCTCAAGGACGCCTTCAACATCACCACCGTCGGCGACCTCGGACGCAACCCGTACTTCCGCACCGCCAGCGCACTGGTCGCGCTGACCGGCGGCACCAAGTAACACCCGTCACACCAGATGCCCGGTGGCCACGGCAACTCGTGGCCGCCGGGCATCTGCGCCCTCAGAACAGCCCGCGGACAGGTGCACCGCCACGCTGGTCTGCCGTAGTAGGCGCCGTTGGCCGGCGCCGACGAGGCGGGTGCTGCTGCTCACAGCATGTGGAAGTCGGCGAACTCGAAGCCCGGGCTCACCACGCAGCTGACGAGAACGTGCTGGTCGCCCGCCGGGCGCGCGGACTGCCACTGGCCCGCCGGCACCAGGATCTGCGGACACTCGGCACTCAGGATCGTCGGCTCGGAGTCCCTGCCGATGGTGAGCGCCAACGGGCCACCCGAGTGCCAGAACCAGATCTCGTCCGACCGCACGGTGTGCCAGGCCGACGTGTCACCCGGTGTCAGAAGGAAGAGGATCGCCGTCGCGGCGGCACGGCTGCCCGGGTAGCCGTCCGGCTCGAACGCGACAGCAGAGCGATAGGTCTCCCGGAACCAGCCACCTTCCGGATGCGGCTGCAGATCGAACTGCTCGGCAAGAGGCGGACGTGCGGTCATGGAGGCCACTGTAGTGACGTCACCGCGCTGCGGTCAGTGATCCGGTGCCGGCGGTGGTAGCCGCCAGGAGGGCGTGCGCGCCTCGATGTAAGGTCCTGCGCGTGATTGATCCACTCCTGCCGAGTGATCCAGTGGACCTGGGGGGCTACCGGTTACTCGGACGGCTCGGTCAGGGCGGTATGGGCGCGGTCTATCTCGGACAGGACGCCAACGGCCGGCGGGTCGCGGTCAAGATGATCCGGCCCGAGTACGCCGACGACACCGAGTTCCGCGGCCGGTTCCGCAGTGAGGTCAACCGGGCCCGGCAGGTCCCGCCGTTCTGCACGGCCGAGGTGCTCGACGCCGACCCCGACCATCCCACGCCCTACCTGGTGGTCGAGTACGTGGACGGGCCCAGCCTGGCCGAGGTGATCACCCGCAACGGCCCGCTCGGCGGGGGTAGCCTGCACAGCGTCGCGGTCGGGGTGGCGACAGCGCTGGCCGCCATCCACGGCGCCGGGGTGATCCACCGGGACCTCAAGCCGGCCAACGTGTTGTTCGCGCTGGGCACTCCCAAGGTCATCGACTTCGGCATCGCCCGGGCCTTCGAGGTGACCAGTCAGCACACCCGTACCGATCAGATGGTCGGGACGGTCGCCTACATGGCGCCGGAGCGCTTCGACACCGAACACCGTGCCCTGGTCGGCCCGGCCGCGGACGTGTTCGCCTGGGGCGCGGTCGTCACGTACGCCGGCACCGGGCGTACCCCGTTCCGGGCCGACTCGCCGGCGGCGACCGCGGCCCGGATCCTGACCCAGCCGCCGGAGCTTTCCGGGTTGCCGGACCGGTTGCGCGAGGTGGTGGCCCGCACGCTGGCCAAGGACCCGACGGAGCGGCCCACCGCGCACGAACTGCTCGACCTGCTGCTGGACCTGGATACCGACGTCAAGACCAAGCTGATCCGCCCGGAGCTGCTCCGGGCAGCCACGGCGGCCCGGAGGACCAGCAGGTTCGGCTTCGGCCGCCGGCGGGCGGGCCGGGTGCGGCGGATGGTCCTGGCCGGTGGGGCAGTGCTGGCGCTGGGCGTGACCGGGGTCCTCACCACTCAGCTGCTGCCCGGGCTGGGAGTGGCCGGGAATGGGCAGGGCGGCACTCCGGTTCCGACGGGTGGCGCGGGCACACCCGGGCCGACCTCGTTGTCGAGCCGGGTCGCGGGACGTCCGGCGATCATCGACCGGCTGGACCGGCCTGGCCAGTGGACGGACAGCCGCGACGAGGCCGAGGGCCGGTGCGTCTTCGGCGACGGGCGGTTCGAGGCCCGGACCGGGATGTCGCCGGTGTACCGCTGCCACGGTCCGCAGGACTCCTTCAAGGATCAGACGGTCAGTGTCGACGCGACGCTCCTCACCCCGGGAGCGTGTGCGGCGATCTGGTTTCGGGTGGCCGGTGCGAACGCCTACCTGGTGTCGCTCTGCGAGACCGAGGTCCGACTGGGCGTGGACACCGACGACGGCGTCACCCAGGAGGCGCGGGCCGCAGTTGCCGGAGCCGTCCTGGGACATGCACGCCGGGTGGGAGTCGTCGTGCAGGGCGACAAGGCGACCGTCGAGGTCGACGATGCGCCACTGATCACCACCACGCTCGGGCCGCCGTCCCTGACGGCCGGCCGGGTGACATTGGGCGTCATCGACGACGTCATCAGCGGCGACGCACGCGCCGCGTTCGCCCGTGTGGAGGTCACGAAGCTGTGAGACACAAGCTGCTCGCCGCGCTGCTGTTGGTCGTGGTGATCGGCGGTTGCGGCACCGGCTCGCCGGACACCTCCTCCGCCGCCACCGCGTCACCGTCGGCCGTCTCGGGCCTCGGCGGGCCCGCGAGCGACCAGCCGGGCACCCCCACAGGTACGTCAAGCAGCGCAACCGTGCCGCAGCCCCGATTCGCCGACCTCACCCAGGGCAGCACCACGTCGGTGGTGACGCTGCACTCCTACGACCCGGCGAACGCATCCGCCGTCGTGGAACCGATCCTCTTCATGACCAGCGACGCGTACTGCCGGGCATTCAAGATCGAACGATCGGACGGCCGGTGTACGCACCTGGCGTACATCACGGAGGAGAGCCATACCAAGGTCACCGTACCGCTCGCCGACGACGTCGACTACTTCACGTGGGAGGACGCCCAGGGGGACGTGTGTATGGACGCCCCGGAGAAGGGGGGCACGTGTCCCATGACGGGCAAACAGTTCGCCGCGTGGTTCGCGTCCAACAAGGAGGCCATGGTCGCGGTCGCCACCGAGCTCGGCGTCATCACCCGCATGGCGATCGTCTACACGCCCTGATTGCTTCCCCGCTCCGGCGTTCGGAGGCGTGGGACGTGCGGCTCAGCCGGACTCGGACCCCTCGGCTGGCAGGTGCAGGTGTTGCAGGTCCTCCGGTACCGGTAGGTCCGGCCGGTAGATCAGCAGTGGGGGCTGGCTGTCGGTGTCGGCGCGGGCGGCGGGAGCGTCGGCGAGGGAGAACTGGTCGCGGAGTCGGCCGAAGAAGTCGTCGACGTCGGCGACGATGAGCTTCGCGCGGCGTCGGGCGGGGTAGACGGCGACCCAGTCGCCGGGGTCGAGGATTCCGTGTACGCGTCCGTCGACGACGACGGTGACCTGGCCCGAGCGAGGGAGCACCTGGACACCCACGGGTTCGTCCGGGGCGGTGACCATGCTTCGGTTGAACGCCATGTGCGGGGCGACCGGGGTGAAGACGAGGGCGTTGAGGCGCGGCGACAGGACCGGTCCGCCTGCGGCGAAGGAGTAGGCGGTGGAGCCGGTCGGTGAGGCGACCATGACGCCGTCGGCGGAGTAGGTGGCGAACAGCCGCCCGGACAGGTACACCGCCACGCTGGTCTGCCGGTCCCGGCCGAGCTTCTCGAACACGACGTCGTTGAGGCCGCTGAGGCCCAGCGGGACACCCCAGCTCACCTGGTCGGGCGTACCCCGTCGGGGGATGGGCGGGGCGGGCGCGGGACCGCGGCCGTAGCGCAGCAGGGTCCGAAGCTCCGGTGGGACCTGTAGCGGGCGCGACGCCCGCAGGGTGAGCAGCATGCGTTGCTGGATGGTTGCGCGGCCGGTCAGGGCGGCGCCCAGCACCCTCGGCAGGTCCGTCGCGGCGAACGGGGTGAGGAAGCCGACCCGGCCGGCCTTCACGCCGAGAACGGGTGCGTCGGCCTCGACCGCGACGGCGAGTCCGCGCAGGAGAGTGCCATCGCCGCCGATGGTGACGACGAGCTGCGGTCGCTGCGGCAGGTCGGCCAGCACATCGGCGGGGCTCTGCTCGTCCCGCCAGACGTCCAGGGTCCGCGCCGTGGCGCCGTGTTCGGCGCAGATCCGCGACACCAGGTCCGCCGTCTCGGCGGCCTGCGGCCTGGTCGGGTGTACGACGACGCCAACGAGCATCCGAATCACCACGTCCTCTTGGCTCCCGACGTCATCTGACGTGACCACTGCGGAAATACTCTACGGAGCGGTGGGGCGCCGCACTCCCATCTGCTTCGGCATCGGTGTGACTCCGGTGCCGGAGATCCTCGCCGAGGTGACGACATCGCTCGAATGGCTACCCCTGGCGCGAATCGGTTGCCGGTGCCCGAGCGCTCCGCCGCGGGCACGGTGCCGGCGGGTGGTAGAACGGTGTGTGGAGATCGGGCGGCTCAGCCAGGCGTTGGAAGAGATCTTCGACGGCGCGGTCGTGCATCACGGCTACACCGACTACCTTCGCGACTACGAGGTCATCGTCCACGTCACCGCAGACCCGCGTACCGGCATCCCGTCCGTTCACCTCCGCTACCTCTTTAGGTACTGCGTCGCAGCTGAGGTGCGGACGGCGGTGAGTCCCGACACCTGGCGGCGCTCCCTCGACGAGCGGCTGACCGACCCGGAAATCGGTCCGGATCTGGACGGTTTCGTGTGGGCGGTGCGCTGGCAGCCGCTCTACCCAGGTGCGGAGGTGGTGACGGACTCCGAGCGTGCACGGTCGTGGTCGGACGAGATCGGCATCCCCTTTCACGAGGTCCGCTTTGAGATGAACGCGCACACCCTGGCTCTCGTCTTCAGTGACCTCGAGGTGACGGAGGTGGGGGAGGGCTACGCGCCCTTCACGGTCACCAACGACGACTGACGCAGGGATCTCGCACCTCGCGTGGAAGACGCTGGGTGGAAACCGGGACGGACGCTTCCGCGCGTGCGCGTTCGGCCTCGATCTGCGCGACAGACCCGGTGACGACCGCCGGATCGGCTCCGGCGTCGAGGGTGGCGCGGAGCTCGGACTATGCCGAGGGCGGCAGGGCGTCGAGGCGGGCGCGGACCGACTCACTCGACGGATGGTCGAGGTCGGTGAGGATGCTCAGGGCCTGCTGCCACACCGCCCGCGCGGCGCCCGCGTCTCCCGCGCTGAGGTGGGTGTCGCCGAGGTGACTGAGGGTGTCCGCCTCGTGGGCGCGGTAGCCGAGTTCTCGGAACAGTCCGAGGGCCTGCCGGTAACAGTCGACGGCCCGATCGTGCTGGCCGAGGTGGTGTCGGGCGTGGCCGAGGCTGTCCCAGGTGGCGGCCGTACCGCCGCGGTCGCCCACCCGGCGCAGGAGGCTGAGCGCGTGTTCGCAGTATTCGACGGCGGTGGCGTGGTCGCCGAGCAGTGTGTGGCACCAGCCGACAGCGTTGAGTGCGAACGCCTCCCCGCGTTCGTGTCCGGCCGCGCGGTAGAGCAGGACGGCCCGGCGGGCGTGTTCCAGGGCGCCGGACGGGTCCTCCCGGTGCTCGTGCAGGTAGGCGAAGAGGCGGTGGATGAACGCCTGCCCAGCCGTGTCGTCGCTGTCCACATAGAGGTCGAGGGCGCGGTGCAGGTGCTCCTGTGCGTCGTCGAGCCGCTGCAACCGCAGGTCGGTGTGCGCGAGGCTGAGGTGGGCGCCGGCACGCGCGGCCGGAATGGCGAGCCGGTCCGCGCACTCCAGCGCGGTCCGCCAGGCGACGGCGCGGTCGTACCAGTACCCACGGCGTTCCAGGTACGTGTCGAGGGCCCAGGCGAGCTGCCAGGCCTCCCGGTCGAGGCCGGACTCGGCGGCGAGGCGCAGAGTGGCGAGCAGAGCGGCGCGCTCGGCGTGGAACCAGGCCGTCGCCTGGCCCGGGTCCGCCAGGTGCTCCGGCGTGTCGGCGGCTAACGGCGGGTCGAGCGGGAGCGGAATGGGGTCCCGCTGGGCGTGCACGAGCCGGTTCGCGGCATGCGCGGCGTGCGTGTAGTGGCCGACCAGGCGCGATCGCGCGGCCCGCCCGTCGTCGGGGGCAACCTCCTCGGCGGCGTACGCGCGCAGGAGGTCGTGCAGGGCGTACCGGCCGGGTGCCGGTTCGGCGACCAGGTTGGCGCGGACCAGTTCGGCCAGCAGGCGGCGGGTGGGGGCCAGCGGTTGCCCGGCGAGGCTCGCCACGGCGTACGCGCCGATGTCCGGGCCCGGGTGCAGGCTCGTCAGGTGGAACAGCCGCCGCGCGTCGGCGCTCAGCGCGGCCTCGGACCAGGAGAAGACGGCGCGTACCCGGGTGGTCGGATCGCCGGCGTCGAGGGCGTCCAGGCGGCCGTGCACGTCGTCGAGTTCGGCGGCGATCGCGGTCAGCGGGAACGCGGTCTGCTGCGCGCGGGCGCAGACGATGGCGAGGGCGAGCGGCAGCCGCGCGCAGGCGGTGATGATCTGCCGCACGGCGGCCGGCTCGGCGGTCACCCGGTCGACGCCCAGGCGGCGGGCCAGCAGGAGCCGGGCCTCGTCGGGGTCGAGGACGTCGACGGCGAGCGGGTGGGCGCCGTGCACGGTCACCAGGGGAGCGAGCCGGTCGCGGCTGGTGACCACGGTGGCCGACGTGGGTGCGCCGGGCAGCAGGAGCCGGACCTGGTCGGCGTCGCGGGCGTTGTCGAGCACGACGAGGATCCGCTTACCGGCCAGCAGGCTGCGGTAGCGCGCCGCCTGCACGTCCGGCTCGGCGGGAATCCGCTCGGGCGGTAGGCCGAGGGATTCGAGCAGGCCGCGCAGCGCGGCGGCCGGCCGGACCGGCACCCCGGCGGGGTCGAAGCCGCGCAGGTCGGCGTAGAGCTGGCCGTCGGGAAACCGGTGGGCCACCTGGTGCGCCCAGTGCACGGCGAGGGTGGTCTTGCCGACCCCGGCGGTGCCGGAGATCACCGCGAGCACGCCGCCGGTCGCCTCGCCGGTGGGCTCGGCCAGCAGCTTGTCGAGGCCGGCCAGGGCGTCGGCACGCCCCACGAAGCCGCGGACGTCCGTGGGCAGCTCCGCCGGCACCGGGGCCGGCGTACCGGCGGCCGGAGCGGCCCGGGGTTGCGGGGAAGCGCCCTGCAACAGCGCCTGGTGGAGCATCTGGAGGTTCGGTTCCGGGTCGACGCCGAGCGCTTCGGCCAGCCGGGTCCGCAGTGCGGCGTACTCCCGCAACGCGTCGGCGGTGCGCCCGAGCGCGTGCTGGGCCCGCATCAGCGCGGCGGTGAGCGACTCCACGAGCGGGTGTTCCGCCGCCAGATCGGCCAGCAGCCCGATGGTGACGCCCGGGTTGTGGGCACCCAGCTCGGCGTCCGCCCACGCCACCACGGCGTCCAGGTGCTCCCGGGTCCAGCTCTCCCGCATCCGGGCGGCCCAGTCACCGGCGATGCCGGCCAGCGGTACGCCCTGCCGGAGCCCGATCGCCGCGCGCAGGGTGGCCAGCCGTTCCCGGTCGTCTCCGGTGTCGCCGGCGCGCAGCAGCAACCGGCGGAACCGGTGCAGGTCGACCAGTTCCTCGTCGATCTCCAGCACGTACCCGCCGGAGCGGTGCACCAGCGGCGGCGGGTCGGCGTCACCGGCGGCCTCGCGCAACACCTGCCGGATCCGGGTGACGTGCGCCCGCAGGCTGCCCCGTGCGTCGACGGGGGCCCGCTCGCCCCACACCCGGTCGACAAGCGCGGCCTGTTCGACGACCCGGCCGGCGTCGACAAGCAACGCCGCCAACACCGCCCGCTGTCGCGGCGGCCCCGGGTCGACCGGTCGTGCCCCGGCGAGAACCTGCACCGGGCCGAGCAGCCGGTACCCGACCGGTTCGGCCCGCCCGTTCACCACGAGACCCGCACAGCATCAGCCACCTTCGGCGTCGCAACGATTCCACAACGGTACGGCCCATCGTCGGTTGCCATTCTCTTCGTGCTCGACCGGAACGGCACACGGGGGGTCCGGAGGTGTTCGGTCGAGCCGAGAGGGAGGGAGGCAGCCATGAAGATCGTCGTTCGCACCGTGGAGTCGGTGAAGACCACGCAGTACCCCGATTCCTGATCAAGCCTGGTGGGCGGCCGTCGTTCCCCGGCGGCCGCCCACCCCGGTGAAACCATCCTCGGAACCGGAGGTTTGTCATGCGCGTCGGCCTCAAGCCCTGCGAGTGGGAGCGCGTCGGCGACGGTCTGGTCGTCGTCTGCGACCCGAGCCGCTCGGTGCTGCTCGACGACCCGGACGGCCAGGTCGAACGCCTGCTCACCGTGCTGTCCGATCAGCCCGGAACGGTCGCCGAGCTACGTGCCGCCCTGGCCACCGACGGGATCCAGGTCAGCGCCGACGACCTCAGCGGCGCGCTGAACGCGCTCGACGACCTGCGGTTGCTGCGGGACCTCGACCGGCACGTCGACCGAGCCCGGGCCGGCCGGGACTTCAGCAACCTCGCCTTCTTCGAGCTGTACGCGACCCTGGGGGCCAGCGAGGCCGACCTGCAGCGGCGGGTGCGCGACGCACACGTCCTGCAACTGGGCACGGGCGGGCTCGGCTCCAACGTGCTGCAGAACCTGGCCGGCCTCGGCGTCGGCAGGCTCACCCTGGTCGACGCCGACGAGGTGGAGCCACGCAACCTCGCCCGGCAGTTCCTGTATCGGGAGGCGGACCTCGGCACCACCAAGGTCGACCTCGCCGCCGACTGGGTGCGCGCCTTCCACTCGGGCATCACCGTCGAGGCCGTACGCCGCTGGATCGGCGGCCCCGACGACATCGCGGACCTGCTGCCCGGCGTCGACCTGGTGGTGTCCGGCGTGGACCAGGGCGAACGGATCGACAACTGGGTCAACGAGGCGTGCCTGCGCGTCGGGGTGCCCTGGATCCGGGGCGGCATGGTCGGCTCCCAGCTCATCTACTTCTCCGTCGACCCGGGCCGCAGTGCCTGCTACGAATGCCGGGTCCGCGCCTACGGCGACGGACGGGGCGTCCAGGCGTCGGTGCTGGAGCCGACCGCCATGACCGCGCAACGGCTCAGCGCCCGCATCTCCCGCGTCAACCGGGCCAACGGGCCGTCGGCGGCGCTGGTCGGGTCCCTCGTGGCGTTCGAGGCGCTGCGCTACCTGACCGGCTACGAACCGCCGTACGCGGCGGGCGCCGAGGTGCTGGTGGACCTCTCCGCGGGCTGCCAACCCAACCGTGAGCCGTGGCCACGCGACCCGGACTGTGCCATGTGCGCGGTGGCCGGCGCGCGCACCGCCGCCACCGCGTCATGACCGACGCGACGAGCACCGTACGGCTGCGCCCGCTGACGGTCGTCGAGGAGGGAACGGACGTCCTCGTCGGTGACCCTGAACGGGGCACCTACGTCGCGATGCCCGCGGTCGGGGGCGTCGTCATCCGGGCGCTGCTGGACGGCGCTCCGCTCGCCGAGGCCGCCGAGCGGGGCGAGGCGTTCGCGGGCGAGCCGGTGGACCTGGAAGACTTCGTCGCCGTCCTGACCGAGCTGGGGTTCGTGGAGAGCGATCAGGCATCCGCGCCGGTGCGGACCGCCGCCGTACAGCAACGCTCCTGGACCGCCGGCCCCCCGGCGGCACTGGTCCGGCCGCTGTTCTCCCGGGTGGCGTGGGTGGTCTACGCCGCCGCCGCGATCGGGGTGGTGGCGTGCCTCCTGGTACGCCCGGACCTCTGGCCCCGGCCGACCGACCTCCTGCTCACCGATGACCTCGGCGCCAGCCTGCTGATCATGTTGCCGGTCACGTACGCCCTGGTCGCCGTGCACGAGGCGTGGCACTGGCTGGCCGCGCGCGCACTCGACCTGCGGACCCGGTTCGGCATCGACCGGCGGCTGTTCTTCCTGGTCTTCGAGACCGACCTGTCGCAACTGTGGAGCGTGCCGCGCCGCCGACGCTACGGCCCACAGCTCGCCGGGCTGGCCGTCGACATGGTCCTGCTCGCGGCGCTACTGGTCGGGCAGCTCGTCCTCGGGCCGGTACGCCCGCTCCCGGCGCTGGTGTTCGTCCTGGTGGCCAGCACGCTCTGGCAGTGCATGGTGTTCCTGCGCACCGACCTGTACGCCGTCCTGGTCACCGCGATCGGCTGCCGCGACCTGTGGCGCGTCAAGTCCCTGCTGCTGCGGCGGGCCTTCGGCCGGCTCGACGAGCGGCAGCGCGCCGAGCTGGACCGGGCCGACCCGCACGACGTGCGGGTGGGCGCCTGGTTCCGCTGGGTCTGGCTCGCCGGGTGCCTGCTCGCCGCCGGCTACTTCGTGCTGTTCTACCTGCCGCTGCTGCGCTACGCCGCCGACTGGGCGGCCGACGGGTTCGCCGCCGGGGTGGGCAGCGCGAGGCTGTGGTGGGGTCTGGTGACGGCCCTGCTGGTCTACGCGCCGATCGTGGCGACGCTGGTGCTGGCCGTCCGGCAGGTGCGCACCCGAGCGGGTCGGTGAACCGGAAAGCTCGACGCGCTACCCGCACCCGGTTGCCGCGATCTCCAGATGATCCGAGGCGGTTTCAGGCCGACTGTGGGCCACCACACGGCTCGGCCACACGGCCCGGCGACGCACCGGAGCCTGCGGACCGCGCTGTCCGTCGCTGCTCGAGCCCAAGTGATCGGGCTCAAGCAGCGCGGTCGTACGTGTAGTGGCTGGGTCACGCCGAGTTGCGCCACTTGCGGCCGTGTCGGCCGATGAGCCGGTCGGCGTCGGTCGGGCCCCAGGAGGCGGCCTCGTAGGTGGGGATCGGCGAGTTGTCCTTCTCCCAGTGGTCGATGATCGGGTCGACGATCCGCCAGCACTGCTGCACCTCGTCGCTGCGGATGAACAGCGACGCGTCACCGATCAGCGCGTCCAGGAGCAGACGCTCGTACGCCTCCGGGGACTCCTCGACGAACGTCTGGTCGTAGGAGAATTCCATCGTGGCGGTGCGGACCCGGAAGGAGTGGCCCGGCACCTTGGCACCGAAGCGCAGCGAGATGCCCTCGTTCGGCTGGATCCGCAGGATCAGCGCGTCAGCGTCGAGGCCGGTGAGCTGATCGGTCGGGATCGGCAGGTGCGGCGGCCGCTGGAACTGCAGTGCCACCTCGGTGAGCCGGGCCGGCAGGCGCTTGCCGGTGCGAACGTAGAACGGCACCCCGGCCCAGCGCCAGTTGTCCACGTTGAGCCGCATGGCGGCGTAGGTCTCGGTCCGCGACAGGGGGTCGACGCCGGCCTCCTCGCGGTAGCCGGCCATCAGCTCCTCACGGGTGCCGCCCCGGGTGTACTGGCCCCGGACCGCGGCCTCGGCGATGTCCCGGTCGGTGGGGAGGCGGATCGCCTGCAGCAGCTTCACCTTCTCGTTGCGCAGGCCCTCGGCCTCGAAGGAGGCCGGCGGCTCCATCAGTGCCAGCGCGAGGACCTGGAGCACGTGGTTCTGCACGATGTCGCGCATCGCGCCGGCGTCCTCGTAGAAGCCGCCGCGGCTGCCGACGCCGAGGGTCTCGGCGACGGTGATCTGCACGTGGTCGACCCAGGAGCGATCCCAGATGGGCTGGAAGATCGAGTTCGCGAAGCGCAGTGCCAGCACGTTCTGGACGGTGTCCTTGCCCAGGTAGTGATCGATACGAAAGACCTGGTGCTCGTCGAAGGCGCTGTGCACGACGCCGTCGAGTTCGCGGGCCGTGACCACGTCGCGCCCGTACGGCTTCTCGATGACCAGGCGGGAGAACGAGCCTTCGCGTGGCTGGTTGAGCCCGACTCGGGCCAGTCCGTTGATCACCGGCTCGAAGGCGCCAGCCGGGGTGGACAGGTAGAAGAGCCGGTTGCCGGACGTGCCCCGCTGTGCGTCGAGCTCGTCGAGGGTCTCCACGAGTCGTTTGTAGGTCTCCGGGTCGTCGTAGCCGCCGGCCACGTACCGCACGCCGCCCTGGAGTTGACGCTTGCTGGCGAGGGCGTTCTCGCCGAGGGCGCTCTCGACGAACTGCTCGTCGGTCATCGACGTGCGCGCGACACCGACAAGCGCGAACTGGTCCGGGAGCCGCTCGTGCCGAGCCAGGCTCTCCACTGCGGGCAGCAGCTTGCGCCGGGTGAGGTCACCGGAGGCACCGAAGATCACCAGCGTGGCCGGTGGGGCACTCCGCTCCTGGATGAGCTGGGATGCGTGGTCCATCGTCTGCGTTCCTCCGGGCACAAGGGGTGTGAGGTCGGGGTGTCATGCCAGGGATTGTGCGGCTGTGGCGGTAGTGGGCGGCGTGGCTCCGTTGGTTGCGGAGCTTGAGCCTCGCATGCCGGCTGACGGACAGGCGACCCGGTGACAATTCGGTGCGGCCCGTCGACGGAGGAATGTGCCATCCGAGGTGCCGGTCCCGGAACTCCCGAGCCAGCCGACGTCGGCTGCTTCGGTAGTTCCGGGACCGGCTCTGGGTTCCGCGAGCCGGTGGCGTCCTGGTCAGCGAGGTAGTGGAGGCAGCGTCCGACGGTCGATCCAGGCGTCGAACAGATCGTCCAGCGGATCGCGGGAGAATCGCTGGGCGTGCAGCCGAAACTGCTCGGTCGTCACCGTCGCGTGGCGGTGCTCGGCGGCCCAGGCTCGCAGGAGCGCGAAGAAGGACTCGTCGCCGATCCTCTTTCGCAGGGCGTGCACGGTGAGCGCGCCGCGCTTGTAGACCAGCGGGTCGAACATGCGGTCGACGCCGGGATCCGCGACGACGACGTTTCGCGGGCGAGCCGCGATCCACGCGTACCACTGCGCGGCCACGGCGTCGGTTGGCAGGTCGCCACAGACGCCGGACCACAGCCACTCGGCGTAGGTGGCGAAGCCCTCGTTGAGCCAGATGTGTCGCCAGTCCGCCACCGTGAGGCTGTTGCCGAACCACTGGTGGGCCAGCTCGTGCACGACGAGCCGCTCGTGCGTACGCCGCCCGTCGACGTGGTTCCGTCCGAAGACGGCCATGCCCTGCGCCTCGACGGGATCGTCGAGTACGTCGTCGGCGACCACGACCACGTACTCCCGGAAGGGGTACGGTCCGAAGAGCCGCTGCAGCGCCGACATGATCTCGCCGTGCCTGCCGAAGTCGTGTGCCACGTTCCTGCGTAGCGCGGGCGGGATCGCCGCCCGCTGTACCACCGCACCGACAGTCAGGTCCACCATGTCGTAGCGTCCGACCTGCACGCTCATCAAGTACGGCGAGGTAGGTTCGCGGCGCTCGTACACCCAGCTCGTGCCGTGTGGGCCTCGCCGCTGCAGCACGGGGTCACCGGTCACCAGGACCGTGTACGGAGAGGGTGCCGTGACAGCCACCCGGAAGGTGGCCTTCGCGGCGGGCTGGTCGTCGCACGGAAACCACGACGGCGATCCGTTCGGCTGGCTGGCCACGAGCGCCCCGTCGGTGAGTTCCTCCCAGCCGAGTTCACCCCACCGGCCGGAGATGGGCACCGGCTTACCCGCGTACCGAATCTCCACCCGGAAGGTGTCCCCGGCGCCGATCGGCCGCTCGGGTTTGATCTGCAGCTTGTCCGGACGGTGCAGGTACTTCGCCGGGCGCCCGTTCACTCGGACGTCCTGCACGCGGAATCGACCGAGGTCGAGAGTGAACCGCGAGAGCGGCTGGACGGCGACCGCGGTGATGTCGGCCTGGCCCGCAAGCCGGTTCGACGCGACCCGGTAGTCGAGGTCGAGGTCGTAGTGCCGCACCTGGTAGCCGCCGTTGCCGTGCTCGGGCAGGTAGGAGTCGCCGGAGCGGGCGGCGCCAGGTGATGCGCCGCCCGACGCCGCCTCTGGATTCATTGCGACCGTGCCGCTGGAGCCGGCCAGGCGGTGATCGGGTTACCCAACCATCGGCTGTCGCTCGGCACGGCGTCGCCGCGGGTCACCAGTGAACCGGGCCCGACGGTGGTCCGCGCCCCGATGCTCGCACCCGGCAGGACGATGCCGTTCGGGCCCAGTACGGCCCCCGCGTCCAGTGTCACCTCGTCCATGCTCATCACACGATCATGGAACAGGTGGGTCTGCACCACACAACCGCGGTTCACCGTCGCGCCGTCGCCGAGGCGGACCAGGTCGTACTCGGGCAGCCAGTAGGTCTCCAACCAGACGCCCCGGCCGATCTTCGCACCGAGCGTGCGCAGCCACGCCGTGAGCAGCGGCGTGCCGGTCGCGAAACGGACCAGCCACGGCGCGGCCAGAACCTCGACGAACGTGTCGGCGAGCTCGTTGCGCCACACGAAGGAGGTCCACAGCGCGCGCTCGGCGACCCGGAAGCGTCCGACCAGCAGCCACTTCGCGGCCGTCGCGACGGCGGCTGCGGCGATCGCCGCACCCAGCAGCACCGGCCCGGCGGCGGCCGCCGCAGCCCACCAACCGGCAGCCCGCCAGATGAACACGAGTACGGCCAGGACACCGACCGCCAGGGCACCGGCGCACATCACCGGAACGATCCGGCACAGCTCGATCGCAGCCCGGGCCACCTTCAGCCGAACCGGCGGGTCGAAGGTGCGGCTGGTGTCGGCCGCCTCGACGGTCCGGCGGAGCGGCATCGGCGGCGCGCCGAGCCACGAGGAGCCCTTCTTCGCCTTGAACGGCGCCGACGACAACACCCCGACAAGCCCCCGCTTGGGCACCGAACGCCCGGGAGCCGCCATTCCGGAGTTGCCGAGGAATGCCTGCTTACCGATGCGGGCCGGGGCGACCCGCAGCCATCCATGGCTCAGCTCGTACGTGGCGACCATGGTGTCGTCGGCCAGGAAGGCCCCGTCGGCGACGGTGGTCATCGCCGGCACCGCGAGGACGGTGGACGCCTCCACCCCGCGCCCCACCTTCGCGCCCAGCAGCCGCAACCACACGGGCGTGAAGAGGCTGGCGTAGAGCGGGAACAACCCGACCCGGGCCATCCCCATCAGCCGTTCGGTTGCCCAGACCTGCCACGCCACCCGCCCCTGCACAGGGTGGTACCCGGCGCGCAGGCCGATGCTGAGCGCCCGGACGGCCCCGAGCACCAGTAGCGCGTAGCCCACGACGTAGGCGACAGCCGCTACCGCGACGGCGGCCAGCGCAGCGCCGAACGTCGGTCGGACGGCAAGCGTCCAGCCGAGCGGGGCGAGCGCCCCCAGCGCGGCGACGACCGGAACCAGCACCAGCAGTTGGGCTGTCACACCGTACGCGAGCGGCCAGAGGCGAGCCCTCATCCGTGATCGGAGGGGGCGCTGCCCGGGCCACTCGCTCGAGTCCTTGGCAGCGGCAGCGGCTGCGGCCGGTGAGCCGGCCCAGTGTTGGTTCGCCGGTACGGCTCCGGTCACCGTCGAGCCTGCGGCGACACGGGCGCCCTTGCCGATCCGAGCGCCCGGCATCAGGGTGCTGCGGGACCCGACCCGGGCGTCGGCACCGACACGAACCCTGCCGATGCGGACAACATCGCCGTCGACCCAGTGACCGGACAGGTCGACCTCCGGCTCGATGGCCGCCCCGCGGCCGAGCTTCAGCAGACCCGTCACCGGGGGCGCCGAGTGCAGGTCGACGTCGGCCCCGACCTGCGCGCCGAGGGCCCTGGCGTACGTGATCATCCAGGAGGCTCCGGCGACGCTGGTGGCGCCGGTCAGCTCGGCGAGGCGTTCGGCGGCCCACAGCCGCAGGTGCACGCCGCCACCGCGCGGGTAGCTGCCCGGGCGTACGCCGCGCAGCAGCAGTCGCGCTCCACCGGCGGCGACGGCGATCCGACCCAGTGGGCTGAACAGCACAAGCCAGCCCAGCACCACCCACCACCAGGACACAGTCGGTGCCCACGGTGCCGCAGCGAGTGGGGCAAAGACGTTGCCCAGGGCGGCCACGACGGTCAACCAGCGGAGCCCGACCAACGCGAGCATCGGCACCAGCATCGCGGCCTGGATCAGTCCGGAGCGCCTCGGCGTCGGGCGAACCTCCCGGCGCGTCGTCGCCGTCGTGTCGAGCGCGTCGAGCACCGCCGCGAGCCGCGACAGTTGTGGGTGGAGGTAGATGTCGGCCACCGAGACCCCGGGGTGCCGGCGCCGGATCCACGCGACCAGTTGCGCCGCGTTCAGGCTGCCACCGCCATGGGTGAAGAAGTCCGCGTCCGCCTCGGCGGGGCGTACGCCCAGGATCTCCGCCCAACCGCCGGCGAGCCATTCTTCCGTCGCGGTCAGCTGACCCGCGGCCTCCTCGACGGTGGCCAGTGGCCAGGGCAGCGCGGCGCGGTCCACCTTGCCGGACGTCCGGGTCGGCAGCGCGTCCACCACGGCCAGCAGCGGCACGAGCGCGGCGGGCAACTGCTCACGGATCAGCAGCGCCGCCGTCGCGGCATCGAAGGTGACGCCGTCGTGCGGAACCACGTAGCCCACGAGCAGTTGGTTACCGGCGGGAGTGCGCTGCACCGCCGCGGCGGCACCGGCGACGTCGGGCAACGCCTGCAGCGCGGCGTCGATCTCGCCCAGCTCGATCCGACGTCCGCCGAGCTTCACCTGTTCGTCGCCGCGGCCGACAAACAGCAGACCTTCCGGCTCCGCCCGGACGATGTCACCGCTGCGGTACGCCCGCTGCCAGCCGAGCGCCGGCAGCGGCGCGAACTTCTCGGCGTCCTTCCCCGGGTCCAGATAGCGGGCGAGTCCCACCCCGCCGATCACCAGTTCCCCGGTCTCGCCCATCGCCACCGGAGCGCCGGAGGCGTCGACCACGGCGAGTTCCCAGCCAGCCAGCGGCAGCCCGATGCGTACGGGTTCCTCGCCGGTCAATCGTGCGGCGCAGGCGACCACGGTCGCCTCGGTGGGTCCGTACGTGTTCCAGACCTCCCGGCCCTCGACGGCCAGGCGCTGTGCGAGCTCCGGCGGGCAGGCCTCCCCGCCAAAGATCAGCAGCCGGACCTCCTCCAGCGCCTCGACCGGCCACAGCGCAGCGAGCGTCGGCACCGTCGACACCACCGAGATCCGCTGCTCGGCCAACCACGGACCCAGGTCGACGCCACTGCGCACGAGCGACCGCGCCGCCGGCACCAGACATGCGCCGTGCCGCCACGCCAGCCACATCTCCTCGCACGACGCGTCGAACGCCACCGACAGGCCCGCCAGGACCCGATCCTGCGGACCGATCGACTCGCTGGCCTCGTCGACGAGGAACAACTGCGCCTCGGCGTCCACGAAAGCCGCCCCAGCGCCGTGGCTGACCGCGACGCCCTTCGGGGTGCCCGTCGAGCCGGAGGTGAAGATGATCCAGGCGTCGTCGTCCGGGCCGGGCCGACCGGTCCGACCGGTGGGCGTACGGCGCAGCGACACCGCCAGCCCGTCACCCAGGACCGCGACGACCCCCGCCTCGGCGAACACGAGCTCAATGCGTTCCTCAGGATCGTCCGCGTCGACCGGCACGTAGGCGGCCCCTGCGGCGAGAACGCCGAGGATCGCCAGGTACAGCTCGGCAGTGCCGGATGAAATCCGGACGCCCACTCGGTCGCCGACACCGATCCCATGTCCAGCAAGCGACATCCGTACGACCTCGACCGCGTCGGCCAGTTCGCGGTACGTCATAGTCGTGGCACCGTTGTCGAGAGCTGCGGCTTCGCCGTGCGCGCGCACGGAGTCGTCGAGAATGTCGATCAGCGTGCGGCGGGACGGGGCCGACGAGGAGCGGAACACCGCAGGGGCGACCGCCTCCGGCGAAATCGCATCCAGCTGTGGGTCAGTCAGCACAGGCACCGAGCGTTCACCATCTTCACCTAGCGGATCAGCGTCAACCAGGCGTGCGGCATGCGGATCCGCCCTGGGCGGCCCTCAACGCTACGTCGCAGCGGGCCGAAAGTGCGGGCGCAGCAAGGGATTCGTGTCCGCCGCCACAGCCATCGGGACTCGTGGCTATGGGGCCGTGTCGTCACTGCGGATCTGAACATCCCCACCGTTGTCGCGCAGATCCTCCGTGACGCGCTTCTCGGTCAGGGCGACGGCATCGGCGACGCGGTCGGCGAGTTCCTCCAGCGCGAACAGCGCGACGCGGATCCTGAGGTCCTGCGAGCAAATCCGGCCGTGAGGGCGCGGCCGAGGCAACGCTCAGCTCGGACGTGTGCGCGTCATGGTGCGGCGCCAGGCCGACTCGGAAGCCTGGCCGCGCGCGGCCACGGCGGACTAGCCCGCGGATTCGGTCGACCGACGCTCGGCAGTGATCCGGAGAAGTCCTTCGACGCCGCGAAGGAAGGTCTCGGACACCAACGCGGGGTCGAAGAGGCATCCGGCTGCCATGGCACCGTCGCGGAGCATGACGAAGTGACGCGCGGCGGACTCTGCCGTCTCCTCGTGGACCTGTGCCATCAGCGTGGTGAGCGTGTCCAGGAACCATTGCCGGTGGGCGATGATCTCCTGACGTACGGGATGTTCCGTGTCGGGATACTCCGCCGCAGCGTTGAGAAATGCGCATCCACGGAACCCCGGGGACTGGATGCGCTCGGCGATGGAGTTGGCAATGGCCAGGAGCGGGGCGACCGGTGGTGAATCGGTGGTGATGACCGCGTCGACCGCGCCGCGATCGATCTCATGGACCTCACGCAGGTAGGCGAGGATGAGATCGTCCTTGCTGGGGAAGTGCCGGTAGAAGGTGGCCCGGGTCACCTTCGCCTCGGCGATGATCCGATCGACGCCGACGGAATGGATGCCCTCCGAGTAGAAGATCCTCGTTGCCGTGCCAAGGAGCCGTTGGCGCGCCTCCGAGGGGCGGGCACCGGGTGTGGTCGTCGTCATACCCCCCATTCTAGCGGATAGAACGTTCGGTCTTAGGTAGATAGAACGTTCGGTATTGACGATTCGAGCCGAGCCTGTCATGCTCGACCAGACAGAACGATCGGTCTCTTCGTCCCCTCCGCTGAAAGGGTCACCCGTGACCACCATTGCTGCTTCGCCCGGCATCTCCCAGACTGCGGCCGCACTGCGGCGGCTGTACTTCGTCCGCTTCGCGTTCGCCATCGTGTGGGCACTCGTGACGATCGCCACCGCCAAGGAGATCGGTCCGCTCGCGGTGACGCTGTTCGTGCTCTACCCGCTGTTCGACGTGGGTGCCGCCATCTACGACCTTCGTTCGTCGCGGACCACCGGCTCGCCGGCCCTGCTGTACGTGAACGTCGTGGTGAGTCTGGTCGCGGCGGTCGGACTGGGAGTCGCAGGCGCGTCCGGTATCCCCGCCGTTCTGCGGGTGTGGGGCGCCTGGGCGATCGTCGCCGGTCTGGTCCAGTTGGTCGTCGGTGTCACCCGTCGGAAGATGGGCGGCCAGTGGCCGATGATCATCAGCGGCGGCATCTCGGTTCTGGCTGGTGGGTCCTTCATCGTCGGCGCTGCCGCGGATCACCCGTCGCTCACCAACGCTGCCGGCTACGCCATTCCCGGCGCCATCTTCTTCCTCATCGCGGCCATCCGTCTCGGCCGTACGGCCAAGGGCAACTGACATGACCGCCATCGAGTACGACGTTGTTGTGATCGGTGCCGGTCCGGTCGGGGAGAACGTTGCCGATCGGGTCGTCCGGGGCGGGCTGACCGCCGCGATTGTCGAGCGCGAGTTGGTCGGCGGTGAATGCTCGTACTGGGCCTGCATGCCGACCAAGGCGTTGCTGCGCAGCGCATCCGCGTTGCGGGCCGCTCGCCAACTGCCGGGTGCGCGAGAGGCGGTGACGGGAGACCTGGACGCGGCTGCGGTGCTGGGCCGGCGGGACTCCTTCGCGTCGCACTGGCAGGACGACGGGCAGGTGTCCTGGCTGGAGTCGGCTGGCATCGCACTGCACCGCGGTCAGGGGCGGATCAGTTCCGCCCGGGTCGTCGAGGTGACCGGCGTCGACGGTGTCACCACGACGCTGACCGCGCGGCACGCCGTGGTCGTCACGACCGGCAGCAGCGCCCTGTTGCCGGACATCCCGGGGCTGCGCGAGTCGGCGCCGTGGTCCAGCCGCGAGGCCGCCTCGGCCAGATCGGTTCCCCGTCGGCTCGCCATCATCGGCGGTGGCGTGGTGGCAGCCGAGATGGCGACCGCGTTCGCCGCACTCGGGTCATCGGTGACGGTGCTGGCTCGCGATGGTCTGCTGCCGTCGGCCGAGCCGTTCGCCGGTGAACTGGTCACCGAGTCGTTGCGCGAGGCCGGTGTGTCCGTACGCCTCGGCGCGGAGGCCGTCGCCGTCGACCGCGACGACAGCGGCGCTGTCCACATCAGGACCGCCTCCGGCGAGCGGGTCGAAGCTGACGAGGTGCTGGTGGCGGTCGGTCGTACACCGAACACTCAGGACATCGGCCTCGACCGGGTCGGGCTGGCGCCGGGCGCCTGGCTGGCGGTCGACGACACCTTGCGTGTCGTCGGCGGCGGCGAGTGGCTCTATGCGGCGGGCGACGTCAACCGGCGGGTGCTGTTGACCCATCAGGGCAAGTACCAGGCCCGGGCGGTGGGCGACGTGATCGTGGCCCGGGCGAAGGGTGCGAAGGTCGAGGACGGCCGGTGGGGCCGGCACGTGGCGACGGCCGACGAACGCGCGGTGCCACAGGTGGTCTTCACCGACCCGGAGATCGCGTCGGTGGGCCTGACCGCGGCTGCGGCCGAGGCGGCTGGGCTACGGATCCGCGTCGTGGACTACGACCTTGGAGCCGTGGCCGGAGCTTCCCTGCACGCCGATGGCTACCGGGGACACGCCCGGATGGTCGTCGACGAGGACCGCAAGGTGATCGTCGGCCTCACTCTCGCCGGCCCGGACGTCGCGGAGCTGATCCACGCCGCGACCATCGCCATCGTCGGCGAGGTCCCGCTGGACCGGCTCTGGCACGCGGTACCGGCCTACCCGACCGTCAGTGAGGTGTGGCTGCGGCTGTTGGAGACCTACGGCCGCTGAATTCAGATCCGCAGCGCTAGTTGTGACCCAATTCGAGGAGAGTGCCATGCCTACCAAGATCACAATCAACCCGCCGCCGCCCGTAGCAGCAGGCGCAGGTCGCGGGCCACGGCCGCCGCGGTGGTCTTGGCCGTGCCGGTGCCCAGATAGTACGGCCCGGAGTCGGTGGACCCTCCGTCCACGGCGATGACGTCGGCACCGAGTTCCGGCCCACGGTCGACGATCTCGGGCGGGAATCCCGAGCCGAGCATGCCGGAGGACACGAGAATTCGTACGCGGTCGCGGGTCACGGTTTCCTCATGTCGCGGGTACGAGCCGGTCATCCGACGGAGGTGGCCACGGCGCGGCCGGCCTGGCGGCCGGAGAAGAGACAGCCGCCCAGGAAGGTGCCTTCCAGCGCGCGGTAGCCGTGCATGCCGCCGCCGCCGAATCCACTGGCCTCGCCGGCGGCGTAGAGCCCGGGTACCGGCTGGCCGGCGTCGTCGAGCACCCGACCGTCGAGGTCGGTGTGCAGGCCGCCCAGGGTCTTGCGGGTGAGCACGTGCAGGCGTACGGCGATCAGCGGCCCGGCCTTCGGGTCGAGGATCCGGTGCGGCGCGGCGGTCCGCATGAGCCGGTCGCCCCGGTAGTTCCGGAAGTTGCGGATGGCGGCGATCTGCATGTCCTTGGTGAAGCTGTTGGTCAGTTGCCGGTCGCGTGCCTCGATGGTGCGCTGGATGTCGAGCGGGTCGAGCAGAGGCTCGTCGGTGAGCGCGTTCATGCCCTTCACCAGCTCGTCCAGCCGGTTGGCGACGACGAAGTCGGCACCCTGGCGCTTGAATGCCTCCACCGGTGCCGGTGCGCCGGCACGGAGGCGGCCGAGTACCTGTTTGACGCTGCGACCGGTCAGGTCCGGGTTCTGCTCGGAGCCGGAGAGCGCGAACTCCTTCTCGATGATCTTCTGGGTGAGGATGAACCAACTGTGGTCGTGGCCGGTGGTGCGCAGATGGGCGAGCGTGCCGAGGGTGTCGAATCCGGGGTAGAGCGGCACCGGCAGCCGTCGTCCGCGCGCGTCGAGCCAGACGGAGGACGGCCCGGGCAGGATCCGGATGCCGTGAGCGTCCCAGATCGGGTCCCAGTTCTGGATGCCCTCGACGTAGTGCCACATCCGATCAGGGTTGATCACGGCCCCGCCGGCGTCCTGCGTGATGCTCAGCATCCGGCCATCCACATGGGCGGGCACGCCGCTGATCATGTGGGTGGGCGGGGTGCCGAGCCGTGCCGGCCAGTTGCGGCGGACCAGGTCGTGGTTGCCGCCGATGCCGCCGGAGGTGACGATGACGGCCTGCGCGGTGTACGCGAAGTCGCCGATCTCCTCCCGCGAGCTGGCGGTGCCGCGGGCGGCCTCGCTGGGCTCCAGGACCCGGCCCGTGGCACCCACCACCGCGCCGTCGCTGACGGTCAGCGCGTCGACCCGGTGCCGGTAGGCGAACCGGACGAGGCCACGTGCGGCGGCCTCCCGGACGATCGCGATGAAGGGTTCGAGCAGGCCCGGTCCGGTACCCCAGGTGACGTGGAAGCGGGGCACCGAGTTGCCGTGTCCGGTGGCGTCGTAGCCCCCGCGCTCGGCCCAGCCGACGATGGGGAACATCTTGACGCCGAGGCCACGGAGCCAGGCGCGTTTCTCACCGGCGGCAAAGTTGACGTACGCCTCGGCCCAGCGCCGCGGCCACGCGTCCTCGGGGCGGTCGAAACCGGCGCTGCCCTGCCAGTCCTGCCAGGCGAGTTCGGTCGAGTCGCGGATCCCCATCCGGCGCTGCTCGGGCGAATCGACCAGGAACAGCCCGCCGAACGACCAGAACGCCTGGCCGCCGAGGCTCTGCTCGGGCTCCTGGTCGAGCAGCAGGACGGACCGGCCGGCGGTGACGAGTTCGGCGGTGGCCACCAGTCCGGCGAGGCCAGCGCCGATCACCATCACGTCCGCGTCCGCTGTTGTGGTGGTCATGCCGGCTCCTTCGGTTCGGTGAGCGAGTGGGCCGGCCGGCCGTCGAGGGCGGCGACGAGTTCCTTGGCGCCCTCCACCCCCGCGGCCAGCCGGGCCTCGGCAGTCTGCCCGGCCATGGGCGAGTAGACAGTGATGCCGGCCACCCCGCGCAGGATGCTGTCGGCGGGCAGCGGCTCCACGTCCACCACGTCGAGGGCTGCGCCTGCCAGCCGGCCGGACCGGACCGCCTCGACCAGGGCTGTCTCGTCGACGAGCGGCTCACGTGCGGTGTCGATCAGGTGCGCGCCCGGCTTCATCCGGGCAACGCCGCGCTGTCGATGAGATGGCGCGTGAGCGGGGTCAGTGCGGCGTGGACCGACACGAAGTCGCCGTCGCCGCCTGGCATGACGACCGCGGCTGAGATCCCGGCAAACCGGCTCACCAACCTCCCGCCGGGCGGCAGTGCCGTCGGAGGTCTCGGCAGCTCACGAGTCATGCCGAGCTGTCGACCCACCCGCTGTCCAGACTCTGTCCAGAGGTGTTCGCGAGGATTTCGCCGGCGGGTAACACCGTCCGCCTGAGCAGAGGAGGTCGACTATGTCGGTTCACGAGCTGAACGAACTGTTTGACATCGAGATCGAGGAAGCAGACGTCACCACCGACACGGTGGAGAACGGCGCTGCGGTGGTCCCGACGTTCGACCGGACGATCACGACCTGCGCCATCTGCTGAACCCCTCGGCTGGCCGGACGGCACAACGCCGTCCGGCCAGCCGTTCCAGCCCCGGGAAACCATGTGGACATCGTCTTCAGCTGCGCCGCGCAGTTCGTGGTGAGAGCTGCCGTACTGCCGCGACGCGCGGCTGAGAGAACCCGTGTGGCGCAGGTGGACGCGCGGGACCTGCTCGTCGACCCGGCGGCCGCGCCGATCGTGGAAGCCGTCACGCTCGCGAGCCGTTCCATGGCGGAGACCTTCGCGAAGGTCGGCGGCGGGCGGGATCTCGGGCAGCGCCGCACGGACCGGGCCGGCGAGTCGTTGACCCGGTATCTGCTGCGGATGGCGGGCCGGGCCACGCCGTTCGGACTCATGGCGGGGGTGGCCCTCGGCTCGTTCGGCGACGCGGTGTCGGCCTCGGTCGGCCGTGACCATCGCCGGCACGTGCGGCCCGACCACGGCTGGCTGGCCGCCCTCGTCGGCGATCTCGAACGAGATCCAGTCATCGTCGAGCGGTGCGTCGTCGTGGTGGACGACCTGGTGCGGGTTGAGGGCGATCTGGTCGTACAGCCGTTCGGCGCAGGCCGGTCGGGCGTCGTGCGCCGCACCTTACGCCGTACACGCCTGGTCGCGGCCATCCTGAAGCACGCCGCTTGCCCGGTCCTGGCGTCGACCATGGTCGATTGCCTGGTCGTAGAGTTTCCCGGCGCACCACGTGACCGCGTCCTGGCACTGGTCACCGACATGGTTGGTGCCGGCGTGCTGTTGACGCCGCTGGGGCGGACGCGTTCCCTGGACATGCTGGAAGCGGCACTGCCCGGTCACAAGACGGTCGAATCAGCCCGCCAGGCGATCACCGCCTACTCCGACGCGCCCGCGGCGGGCCGGCCGGCGGCGCTCGCCCAGACGCGGTGCCTGGCCGGCGAAGATGAGGCGATCCAGGTAGATCTCGGCTTGGACCTCGACGTGACACTGCCCCGCTCGGTCGCAGTCGAGGCCGAGCGCGCTGCCAGCGCTCTGCACCGTTTGGCGATTCCCGACACGCCTCGCTCTCGGGCCATGCAGGACTACCACGCCCGCTTCCTCGACCGGTACGGCCTCGGCCGTGCGGTGCCGCTGACCGAAGTGATCGACCCGGACCTTGGGATCGGCCTCCCCGACGGCCACAAGGACGACCCGCGGCTCCGTCGCCTCGACTTCGACGATGTCGCCCGGACCACCGTGCTCACCCGACTGCTCGTCGAGTCCACCCTGCACGGCGGTCGCGACGTGGTCCTCGACGATGACACGATCGACCAGCTGCACCGCCCGGGCGGGAGCACACCCGCATCGATCGACCTGTTCTGCGCTCTGGTGTCTCGCGACGCTGCGGCCCTACAGGCCGGCGACTTCGAGTTGATCATCTCGCCGCTCACCGGCACGCAGCAGGCCGGCGCCTCGCTCGGGCGCTTCGGTCATCTGTCCGGCCTCGGGACCGCCCTGACCGAGCTGGTACGCCCCGTCGGGGACCCGGACGCGACACTGCCCGTCGAACTCGTCCATTCGGTAATACCGCCCCGCTACGGCAACGTGCTGCCCTCGTCTCGCACGCTACCGACGGCCCTCGTCGTCGGGGTGGCGCCGATGTCGGACAACGACCTGCGTCTCAACGACGTGGCGATCGTCGCCGACGCCGAACGGCTGCGGTTGTACTCGTTGAGCCGCGGCCGCGAACTCGACGTGATCATCCCGCACGTGCTCGACACCGACACCTTCGCTCCGCAGGTCGTCCGGCTCCTGCGGGGCGTGACGTTCATGGGAGTGCGCACCTTCAAGGGGTGGAGCTGGGGTCCGCTCGTGAACGCGCCGTTCCTGCCGACCGTCCGCTACGGCCGCACGGTCCTCAGTCCCGCCCGGTGGCGGGCAACTCCCGAGGACCTCTCAGACGACGAAGCGTTGGCCGCGTGGCGTTCGCGGATCGGTGTGCCACGACACGTACGGCTGGCGTATGCCGACCATCGGATCGGGCTCGACCTCGAATCGCCAGTGCATCGGCGCCTGCTCCGCGCGGCCGCACGGTCATCGGCCGTGGACGTCTGCGCCGAACCACTTCCCGACCTGGACCATGGTTGGCTGCGGGGAGCCGACGGCGCGTACGAAAGCGAATTGGTGTTGTCGCTGCGCTCGCGCACGGCGGCCCGCGCGGCGGCCCTTCCTGGCCGTCCCGTCGTCGCCGACGTGCCCTCAGCTCTGCCCGGCGGTGAGTGGCTGTACGCGCGAATCCCCTGTGATACTCCGCGCCAACACCAATTCCTCACCCGTCATCTGCTGCCCTGGATCACCGCGGTGGCCGACCGGATCGACAGGTGGTTCTTCCTCCGGTACGTCGACGATCGTGACGCACCCGAGTTGCGGATCCGACTGCACGGCGAGCCCGGGGTGGTGCGCGGCGAGGTACTGCCCGCGCTGTACGAGTTGGCGACCGAGGTGGCCGCATCCGGGTTGGCTGGGGCGATGACGCTGGCGCCCTACCACCCGGAGGTCGGCCGTTACGGTGGCACCCTGCTGATGCCGCTCGCGGAGCGGGTCTTCGCCGCGGACAGCATGTTCGTACTGCACCGGTTGCAGGGTGCCGACGATCCGGTGCTGATCGCACGGGACCTGGTCGCGCTCGTCCGGTCATTCCACGGGTCCAGCACCATTGGCGACCAGTGGTTGCTGTCGCGATTCGCCGATGGTTACCCCGAGCGCCGCCTCTTCGCTCCGCATCGGGTCGCCGCGTTGAACGCCATCGGTCCCGACTGGCCCACACCCACGGACCCGATCGAACGGGAGTGGGCCGATCGCCTCGCCGCGTACGGCAGACATCTCGCGGCTGATCGTCGCGACACCGCGCTCGCCGCGCTGGCGCACATGCACTGCAACCGTCGGCTGGGAACCGAGCCGGACAGCGAGCACCTGGTGTACGCGCTCGCCAGCGGCGCCCTGCGTGCTCACCAGGCCCGCGCAAAGTCCCGACGATGAGCTGGCTCCAGGACATCACCTCGCGGTTGGCTGCCGCAGCGGCGGACCCCGAACCGCTCGCCGACGGCGGACGGCGGTGGCATCCGATGTCGATCGCCGACGGCTACGTCGGGCTCGCGCTGGTCTTCGCCGAAAGCGACGACCCGGCCGATCGCGCGACCGCGCACCGGTTGCTCCTGCGCGGCGTGCGCACCGCGCGTCCCGCCCACGAGAGCCTGTTCGATGGTCTGCCCGCGGTGGCGCTCGCCGGGCGAATGCTCGCCCGAACTCCCGGTGACTACGCGAAACTCCTCAGCTCGGCGGACAACGCAACCATCCGGATCGCCGAACGCCTGCTTGCGACCGAGGAGGAACGTCTCGCTTCGGGCCGCTCGGGCGTCCGAATGCATCACTATGACGTCAGCTTCGGCCTGGCGGGGTTGGGCCGGGTGTTGTTGGCGGACGTGGAACAGCACCGCGCCGTGCTGGAACGGACGCTGCGCTACCTGGTACGGCTCATCGAGCCCGTCACTCCTGGTCGCCGGCCGGTGCCCGGCTGGTGGACACCGGACCCGGCCGTTCTCAACGACCCCGTCGCCGCCGCGCGGGGACACCTCAATCCGGGACTGGCACACGGCATCGCCGGGCCTCTGGCGCTGCTGGCCCTCGCGGCGACGGCTGGCGTCGAGGTGACGGGGCAGCGCGTGGCGGTGGCCCGGATCGCCGAATGGCTGTTGGCCCGACGCGGCTACGACGAGTACGGCCCGTACTGGCCGGCGGTGGTGCCGCTGGAGTACGAGGAGCGTGGCTCGGTGCGCGGATTGCCACCGAGCCGAGTGGCCTGGTGCTACGGCGCACCGGGGATCGCGCGCGCCCTGCAACTGGCGGCACGCGTCTATGCGGAACCGGCCTGGGAGCGGGCTGCGTTGACCACCCTCACGGCGGCATTGGCCCGCCCCTGGTCCACGACCGGCATTCGCGACGCCTCCCTCTGCCACGGCTCTGCCGGAGTCCTGCACATCCTGAGTCTCGTGGCCCGCGACGCCGCCTCGCCCACAGCCATCGAGCCGCTGACCAGGCGAGTCCGTGCCCACCTGAACACCTTCGTCGACCCGGAGAGCAGATTCGACGTACGAACGGCTCCAGCGCACTGGGCCGGCGTGCTCGACGGCGCGGCCGGCGTCGCGCTCGTGCTCCGCGGTACACCTCCGGGGGCCACCACGCTCACCTGGGATGCGGCACTGCTGCTCACGTGATCGAAACGCTGGCGCTCGGCTTCTCGGCCCGACGAGTCGGCACGTCCTCTGGGCACGATGGCCAGACGCACCTGGTACGGCCCACGAAGGCCCTCAAGGACAGTCGGATCGGGGCCGAGGTGGGTAGGGTACCGGCCGTCCCCGACCGCATGGCATGACGTGAGTGACATCTACCGATCGAAGGATGCCCGGTATGAGTAGTCCACGCGAGACCTTCCTCCGACTCGTGAACGGTGTCTGCGACGGTCCGTACGAAGACCTGGCCGACCTGTACGGCGAACAGACCCATGTCACGCATCCGTTCCACCCGCTCGACCCGCCGCCGTTGCGGAGCCGCAGCGAACTGCACGAGCACTTCACCGCGGCGCCCCCGACCGACCGGACGTTGAACCGTAAGCCGGTCGACGTGCGGATTCACGAAACCGCAGACCCGGAGGTCATTGTCGCCGAGTTCGCCTATCAGGGGCATGTCGCCGAGACGGGGGAGGAATTCACGGTGCCGTGCGTCTTCGTGATGCGTATCCGCGATGGGCTCATCATCGAGTCCCGGGACTACATTGACCACCTCGCCAGCGCGCGGGCCTGGGGTCAACTCGACAGCCTTCTGACCGCACTACGTCCGCAGAAGTAGCAGCACCATCGAGGGCGCAGCCCGACCCTGACGGAGAGCATGTGCGGCTTGCCGCGCACGGTTCGCCGCTCGTCGCGGTAGCTCGCTGGACGTCACGCAGGCTGACCGTGGCTCGATCAGCGGCCGCTGGCCCAGGCCGCGGGACAGACCGACATGCGAATCGGCGGTGACCCCCGGGTGAGGGTCACCGCCGATTGCGAGGTCGAACCGGTCAGGCGGCCGAGCAGGCCGCGTCCAGCTCCTTGATGGCAGCTTCCAGGGCCTTCTTGCTGGGCTTGGCGTCGGCGGACGTGTTGTACGCGTCGCTCAGGCTCATCATCTCGTTCTGGATCTTCTCGGAGGCGGCGGTGACCGCCTGGTTGGCGCCAATCGCGTGCGCCAGGATCGCGACCGAGCCGGCGGCCCACTGGGCACTGACCGCGAAGTGTCCGGCCGGCGGGCCGATCTTCTCGGCCTTGGCGATCTTAGACGCGTTGTCCTTGATGTCCTTCTTGATGTCGGCGCAGGCCTTCACCGTGGCCGCGGTGTCGGCCGCGGTGCTGGCCGCGGTGGTGGCCGCACCGACGGTCGGGGTGGCGCTGGAGACCGCCGGTGACGGCGAGGTTGCGGCGTCCTGAGATTCCGGCTGCGGATCGCAGCCGGACGTCGCGATCATCGCCGCTACGGCCAAGCCGGTCAGGACGAGTCGAGTTCGGTTCATCGATGTTTCCCCCATGATCTTCGTGTTCGGCGCACGCTACCAGCGCAGGTCGAGCAGGTGGGATCAGTTGTTCGCCGTCGAGCACGCGCCTCGGTCTGGAGCCGGATACGAGGCGCATCGCGACTGTGGACGGCAGATGTCGCAGGCGGCGGCAGTCGGAGAACGGTGGTCTACAGTGCCGCAGCGCGTGCCCGGCGGCGGGATTTCCGGGACGGGGTGATGAATCGGTGGAATGGTCGGGTGTGAATCCGGCTCATCCGTCGCGCCGTACGAAGCCTTCGGTTGTCCACCGATCGATGGACAGTCGTTGACCGTCGAGCGGTCGTTCCGCAGGGAGGGCTGCGACTGGCACCGTCCACGCTATGACAGCGATTGCGCGGCATGCTCGACGCCGAGGAGGACCTGACGGTGGTCGGCGAGGCGTCGTCGGGGCCGAAGGGCGTGCGGCTCACCGTCGAGCAGCACCCGGACTTCGTGCTCATGGACCTGCGCATGCCGGGCGGTGACGGGGTCGAGGCCACCGGCCAGATCCTCACGCGTGTTCCCGGCGTCCGCGTGGTGGTGCTCACGACGTACGAGTCGGACCGGGACATCCTGCGGGCGATCGAGGCCGGCGCCAGCGGCTATCTCCTCAAGGACGCCACACCGGCGGAGCTGGCGGAGGCGGTCCGGGCTGCGGCCCGGGGCGAGACGGTGCTCGCGCCGAGCGTCGCCTCCACGCTCGTTCGGCAGGTGCGGCACCCCGCGCCGCCGGCCCTCTCGGCCCGCGAGACCGAGGTTCTGCGCCTGGTCGCGCGAGGGCTCACGAACGCCGACATCGGGCGAGCGCTCTACATCAGCGAGGCCACCGTGAAGACCTACCTACTCCGCGTCTTCGGCAAGCTGGACGTCGCCGACCGCACGGCCGCGGTCACCACGGCGCTGCGCCACGGTCTGATCTGACTCCGCAGGTATGCCTCAACGGCTTCACGGGGCGGCGGGGGTCCTGCCACCGGCGATAGGCGGTCCGACGGTTGTCCGGGACCTGTTCGGGACATGTTCGGGACTGTTCGGACCAGAAACGACGGCTCCGTCGCCTTGAGGTCGATATCCCGAGAGAGCTAGCTTCGGCCTTCATCGATGGGTGGTGTGGGGCGCGAAGGTTCTTTTCGCGCCACGGTCTGCCGCAACTGTCAGGCCGATCCCCGACGTCACGCCGCGACAATGACCTACGCGAGGGAGGATTCGCATGCTTGGCAAAGGACGCTGGTCTGGGCGCGGTCGCCGTCTGGGGTTGGCTTCCCTGCTCGTGAGTGTGTTGGTGATGGTGTCGTCCGGGCAGCCGGTCTATGCCGCCAACCTCGGCAGCGAGCCGACCCTGCCGTACGCGCAGCCGAACAACGCCAGTCTGCCCAGAGCAGGCTGCGACACGACCGCCACCGACCCGACGAGTCCGCCGGCCAGCAGTCCGGCGGCGGTGCAGGTGATCTACGCGTGGAACAACTCCACCGGGAACCAGTACGCGACGAACGTCGAGAATGCCGCCCGTGTCGTGGATCGCGTTGACTGGCTGCTCGACCAGGCCAGCAACTACGACCAGCACGTGAAGGTGAGCTGCCGGTCGACGACCACCAGCACGTACAACCAGTACGCGCAGGCGATGGTGACGCCGGTGAAGATCGACACCACGAACACCGACTACTGGTCGATCGCGAACGAGCTTTCGGCCAAGGGGTACGACGACAGCAACCGCTGGTATGTGGTCCTGACGGAGTTCCCCGCGCCGTCCGCGTCGGCGCACTGGTGTCCGAGCAGTGGCGGTAGCGGCTGTATCTCCGTCGTCGAGGCATGGGACAGTGGGGTCGTCGGGCACGAGATGGCGCACCTGCTCGGTGCCGGTCACGCCTACATGAGCGAGCACGTGTGGCAGGACTCCAACGGAAACTGGCAGGCCGAGCAGTACTGCCCCGACATCATGATGTGCGCTGGCGACTGGTGGGCCTTCGATATGGGCTACCGCCAGAACTACGACCCGAGCGAGACCAGCGCACGGTTCTATGTGGACAACTATCCGTCGACGACGACGAACAATGCGGCCGTCCACCCCCTGCTCACCTCGCCGGTGTGCTGCGACGTCGGTGCCAACAACGACCTGCTGACCGCGCAGGAACGGACCATCGAGGCGCAGGCGCCAGGCACCTCGAACCCCACCGGGTTCACCACCTCCGGATCGGGGGCAGCCATCTCGGTGACACCGCAGGGCTCGTATGCCGGCGTTTCCGCCCGCTACTTCGACAACCGTCGCTCGTTGCAGTTCGTCAGCTCACCGCAGTCGGCCGAGAAGTCGGTCATCGTGAGCCGTAGGCCGTCGGTGACGGCCGGGCACAACTACAAGTTCTTCGTCCGGCTACGTGCCGACTCCGGAACCGCCGCGCTGCGTATGCGGTGGTACAACTCCGCGGGCACGCTGCTGTCCACGTCGCCCAGCAGCCCGTTTGCCCTGACGTCGAACTGGTGGGAGTGGTCCCACGAGGCGGTCGCACCGCCGAACGCGGCCAGCGTGCAGATCTCCGTGGTGGCACCGGCCGGTGGCTCGCAACCCGCGACCCTGACCATGCACGTGGACACACTGCAACTGACCGACTGTAGCGCCAACCAGAACTCGCTGTGCCGCCCCACCACCTGATCCCACCTGGGTGATCCGGCCTTTCCCCACGTCACGCTCGCGTGACGTGGGGAAGGGTCTACGACCGCAGGCCTCGACGTCCCACTCGCCGGAGTCGACAGGGCGAGTCAGCTTCTTCGTACCGTGGCTCCGGCTCGAATCGCCCGCGGTATCTCGGCGACATGGTCGACACGATCTAGCAGCATGACAAGTTCGTCGCTGGACGCGGGGGAGTTCAACTCGACGTGGTAGGTGATGCCGCTCGATATCCACGTCTGCGTGTCGAAACCTCCCTCGGCCGATACGCGTGCCCCGTCGATCCGGATGCCGAGTTCGCCTGCCTCCCGGTATATGTCGTTCAGGACGCAGCCAGCCGCAGCGAGGTGCAACAGGTGAGCCCCGGTGAAGTCCGCCTCGACCGTGACGCCCTCGGGTGTCCAGCGGTGAGGGAACCGGATCGCATCACCGTCATCTGATCTGAACGAGCCGGCACTGACCACGACCGCGAAATGCTCCACCGGTTGCTCCTGTCCGCTGTGCCGGAACCGACCGGCTCATTGTTGTCCGCCGCTACCGCGTCATCACCGTCAGGGGGCCGAAGAGGCGATTCGGTCTCGCATCACGTGCGCGGGCAGCGACGCGTTCGCCGCTGCGGGCTCGGCCAGCTCGGCGTGGTCGAGCAGCTCGATGATTCGGTCCACCGGTACTAGGGGGCATGCCGCCATCGTGTGTCGTACCGCGGCGTCGGGGTCGTGGGTGAGTCGGTCGACGAGGATCGGATCCGCCTGTGGGTCGCGGGCGACGAGTCGTCGGACCGCTGGATCCTGGTCGTCGGCGAATCGGGCCAGTGCCGCGGGCGGCCAGGCGCGTCCGCCTAGGACGGGACGGCGGCAAGTTCCGCAGCGCCGAACGAGACAGCGAATCGCTTGCACCAGATGCTGACACTGCGGAACGCCGTCGGATCGACTCCAGCGGCCAACCGGTACACCTGATCGCCGTGGTTACCTTTCAGCTTGCCCAATTCCGCGTACTGGCCGTCGTCGAACACCCGCCAGCCGGCGGTGCCTGCACGGACCCGCTGATCGGACAACCACACCCGCAGGTCAGGGCCGTCGCTGGTGTCCAGCCCTTCGATTTCGAGCTGGTGGCTGCCGTCCGGGTTGCGGACCATCCGGACCGTGCCGCTGGTGTCGTGCTCGTGTGTGACGAACGTACCCTCGGCGAGGACAGTCGGCGAGGCCGGAATGTCCGCAGCTGGGGATGGAGATGGGGATCGGGACGGCTGCGGGACGGTGGAGAGGGTGTCCGCCACGACCGTGTCGGTGAACAACCGCCAAGGCTGGAACCAGTAGAAGGCTCCTGCGACACCGATGCCGAACGTGGCCACGACGATCCAGGTGACGGGAGTGCGGAGAAGACGGCGAGTCACTGTTCAAGTCAAGCCGCAGGACCTCGCTGTCGCCAGGCAGGACCGGATTACCGACTGCTTACGGCGAGCGAGGGGCATGACCACGAGGTGGAGCGACCGCACGGGCCGCCGGCGCTCAGGCGGCGGCCGGCTCCACCGGGGAGCCGGCCGCGGCATCGGGTGTACGCCTCTGGTCAAGCCGCCCACTCCTGCCGGCAAGATCACCCGAACAGGTTGCCGGTGATGTCGGCGTAGAAGAGGGCGGGGTCGCCGGAGAGGGAGGCCTTGACGTTGGCGGTGGGCTTGTCGGCGATCACTTCGATCCTGCCCGCTTCGAGTCCGTCGAGGGCCTGGGTGACCACCTCGTGGGGCGCGAGCTTGGGGATGTCGATGCCGGCCATCATGTCCGTGTCGGCGATCGCCAGCGCCAGGGCGGTGACCAGAGTCTTCTGGTCGGCCAGCTCGAGTCGGAGGCCGTTCGTCAGGGACCATTCTGCGGCCTTGGAGGCGGCGTAGCCGTTGCTGCCGGGAGAGAAGGTGTACCAGCTCAGCGCCGAGATGACGTTGAGGATGGCGCCACCGGCCAGCTTCGGCGCGAAGGCGCGGGTGACGTTGAGGGTGCCCCAGAAGTTGGTGTCGAAGTCTTTGCGGATGTTCTCCGTGGAGGGACCGAGCAGCGGGGCTTGTGTGGAGGTGCCGGCGTTGTTGACGAGGATGTCGAGGTCGCCCACCTGGGACGCCGCTGCCTCGATGGACGCCAGGTCCGTGATGTCCAACTGGAGGGGGACGGCACCGGGGATGTCGATGCTTTCCACGCGACGGGCGGTCGCATAGACGGTGGCGCCACGGGCGAGGAGTGCTTCGACGAAGGCCTTGCCGAGGCCGCGGTTGGCGCCGGTCACCAGAGCGGTTGAGCCGTTGATTCGCATACCCACACGCTAGAACCTCACGTTGACGTTAGAGGCAAATGCTGCGAGGTGGATCACGTCCACCTCATCCGCGGGGAGGCATCGCCCGACGCACTGATGCCCTGACCGCGACGCTCACTCCTTGACACCGATGTCGTCGATCGGAGGGGCGTTGAGCAGCCGTCGGACGGGCCAGACCGTGGCTGTCAACGCCAGCAGTGTCGTGCCCCCGAGCACCGCCACCCAACCGAGCGGCGGGACGTACGGGATCGGGCTGCCGGTCAGTCCGTTGACGATCGCGCTGAGGGTCAGCACCGCGATCGTCGCGCCGATCAGCACGGCGGTGCCGAGGAGCCCGGCCTGTTCGGCCTGGACCATTGCGCGAATCTGACCGCGGGTGACTCCGACCAGTTGCAGCAAGGCCAACTCGCGGCGGCGGGCCAGCGCGGCCATCACCATCGTGGTGGCCGCCGCCAGTGCCGCGTACCCCACCATCACGCCGATCAGCAGCCGGTTCAGCCAGGCGCCGAGCGCCAGATCGGTGCTGACCAGGCGCGTACGGGTGGCGGCGTCGAGCACCTGGGCGCCCGGTTGCCCGGCCGACCAGGTGGTCAACGCGGTGTCGGCCTCCGGGCCGGCGCTGACCAGGACCTCGTCGACGGTGTTCCCCGCCGTGTGCCCGGCGACCGTCTCGACAGCCAGTGTGACGTCGCCGAAGCCGAGGCCGCGGCCGTAGGTCGCGACGACGTCCAACGTGAAAGGCGTGCCGTCGCCGAGCCAGAGTTCGACCTGGTCGCCGATGTCCCAGCCGGACGAGGACGCCTGCATCGCGGACACGGCGACCGTGCCCGCGCGCAGGTCGGCGAGGTCACCCTCGCGCACGGCGAGGTCCATCGTCGACGTGATGCCCGCCGGGTCGACCGACCGGGCGCTGATCGGCTCGATGCCGTCCAGCGCCCGCACCACCGGTGCACACCGGTGGCCGCCTGCACCCCGGGCAACTCGCGGACCGTCCGCGCCGCGTCGGCCGGCAGCCCGGCCGAAGCCGACATCGACGTCGGCGAGCGCCGTCACCTGAGCGGGGCCGGCGTCGTACACGCGGGTGAGGTGTTCGACGCGTACCGCCGGTTGATCGGTCTGTCCCGGATAGTCCGGCATCCTGGTGGCCTTTCTCGGTGTCATCGGCAAGAACTGCGCGCACCAGAAACGCTATTGACCTGCACGAACGGCAACCATCCCGCGGGCTGGCGGATCCAGGTACAGCAGGCGCTACCGCTGCCCGCCCTCCGACAGAGAACCCGACCCGACGGCGCGCACCGAGAGCCAGCACCGCGAGGCCGGGGTAGCGGCGGAGGTGCAGCCTGCTGTACCAGGGTTGTCGAGCTGGCGGCATCGTCGCCGCCGCGTCGCCTGCCTAGCGTTGACGGCGTCGAGGAACGTTCGCCGAAGGAGGCAGTCATGACCGATCCGTACCGCATCACCGATGCCCCGGTCGCCGCGCCCAGGAAGCCGGGCGACCTGCTCCGCCCGCTGCTCTGGCTGGCGCTCTTCGTCAGCGCGGCGGCCAACATGGTGCTGTCGACCGCGGCGGACAACCCGTGGGTCAGCTCGGCGTTCGGTCTGGTGGCGGCGCTCTGCGCGGTCGCGCTGATCGTGCACCACCGCCGAGGCCGGCGAGCCGGCGAGGTGGATCAGAGGAGCCGGCCGTCGTGAGCGAGCAGGGCGATCTGGGTACGGTTGTCGAGATCCAGCTTGGTCAGGATGTGCGAGACGTGGGCCTTCACCGTCGTCACGCTCATCAGCAGTTCGCTGGCGATTTCGGCGTTTGACCGGCCCTGCGCGATAGCCAGCACGACGTCGCGTTCGCGGGGTGTGAGCAGGGCCAGCCGATCGTGCGCCCGCTCGTGGGACTCGGCCCCGGAGGCGACCCGCTGCATGAGGCGACGCGTCACGCCGGGGGACAGCATCGGGTTGCCGGCCGCGACCGCGCGTACCGCCTGGCTGATCTGCTCGGGCGGGGTGTCCTTGAGCAGGAAGCCGCTCGCGCCCGCCCGGAGGGCCCGCACCACGTGCTCGTCGGTGTCGAACGTGGTGAGCACGATGATCTCGGGCGGCCGGTGGCGGCGGCGGCGCAGACGCTCGGTGGCGGTGATGCCGTTGACGCCGGGCATCCTGATGTCCATCAGCACCACGTCGGGCAGGTGCCGGTCCACCGCCGTGATCGCCGCGGCGCCGTCGGCGGCCTCGCCCACCACGACGATCCCGTCGGCGCCGTCGAGCATCAGCGTGAGCATTCCCCGTACGAGAGGGTCGTCGTCGACGATGACGACCCGGATCGGGCCCGTCACGTCGGCCATGGCAGCCAGGCGGTGAGGTGGAACCGACCCGTGGCGTCGATGTGGTGGGTGACCCGACCGCCGGTGAGCTCGGCGCGTTCGGCGAGACCGATGAGGCCGGTGCCGGCACCGCCGATGACGCCACTGTCGGGCGTGGTCGGGTTGCTCACCGCGATGCTCAGGCCGGTGCCGGGCGCGCCGTCGAGCACCAGCCGGACCGGCTGGCCGGCCGCGTGCTTGCGGGCGTTCGTCAACGCCTCCTGCGCGATCCGGTACGCGGTGCGGCCGACCGTGGCAGGGATCTCGACCGGCGGCCCGAGCGGGTCGTCGACCACGATCTGTTGCCCGGCGGCCCGCGCCTCGTCGACCAGACGCGGCAGGTCGGCGAGGGTCTGCCCGGGTGGTGTGTCGGTCGGGGACTCGGCGTCGTCGCTGCGCAGCAGGGTGATGACCTCGCGCAGCTCGTCGAGGGCGTGGTGTGCGCTGGCCCGGATCACCCCGGCGGCGGCGCTGAGCCGTTCGGGCGGCGCGTCCGGCCGGTACTCCATCGCGCCGGCGGCCGCTGCCAGCAGGGACAGCCGGTGGGCCAACACGTCGTGCATCTCCCGTGCGATGCGGCTGCGCTCCGCGGCCCGTGCCTCGCCGACCCGCCGTTCCTGTTCCTGCTCGGCCCGCTGGGCCCGGTCCCGCAGGGCCGCCAGCAGGGCGTTGCGGGCCTGCGCCCAGGTGCCCCAGCCGAGCAGGGCCGCGTAGGCGATCGTCATCAGCACCAGCCGCCACCCGTACGGCAGGCTGGGCACCGGCCGCCAGAACGCCTGCACGGCCTCGCCCGTGACCCCGACCGCCGCCACCGTCACCGCGTGCCGAAACGGCCGGTTGCGGGCGGTGAACAACACCGCGAAGCTGGCTACCGGCGTGGCCACCGGGGACAGCGCGACGAGCAGGCCGGCCAGCACGCCACCGACCTGCGGATGGCGGAGGACCACCGGAACGAGGGCCAGGGCGGCCACCGCCAGCGCCACGTCGACGGCGGCCAGGCCGGCGGAGCTGGACCGGGTGGCGGACCACAGCATGGTCCCGACGAGGACGCCGACCGCCACGGTCGTCGCGGCCACCGGGACGGAACGCCACGTCGGCGGCCGCTCGACCTCGCACGTCGCGGCATCCACATCGCGCAGGCTACTGGGCTCGTGGCGGGCCGGACCACCTCCTTTGGTAGTACGCCGAGCCGCCGGGAGGCGTAGCCGCCGCGGCGTCTGGGACGACGCGTCGGGCCCGGCCCAGTCCGCAGACTCAGGCCATGACGAACAACCTTCTCCTGAACCGAGCCGCGGTGACGGCCAGCGCGATCGTGGTGGCGGTGGTCGAGTTCGCGCTCCTGCACTCGGTGGCCGGCGTCGACGTCGCGGTCACTTCCGGAAGCTCGACCCGACAGGTCACGGTGGCCGCTGTCGTCGTGGCCGCAGCGGTGGCGGCACTGGCCGGCTGGGCGCTGCTCGCGGCGCTGGAACGCGCCACCAACCGCTCCCGGGTCTGGTGGACCTCGATCGCGGTGGCCGTCCTGCTGCTGTCGCTCGTGGTCGGCCCGACCGGTGGTGTCGGTGCGGGAGCGAAGGCGACCCTCGCGCTGCTGCACCTGAGCGTCGGCCTCATCCTCATCCTCGGCCTGCCCCGGTCGCGCCCGGCGGGGGCGAACCGATGACCGCGCTGACCGTACGCAAGCAGGACGGGGTCTTCGTCCTCGACTCCGCGGCGAACGCCTCGCTGCGTACCGGCTGGACCTGGCGGTGCGGTGAGATCCGCACCGGCACCGGGCGCTGGACTGTCGAACCGACCGGCCGCCGACGCATCGGGTTCACCGCCCGGGGCGAGCACGGCGTCCCGGTACGGCTCGACCCGGGCCGGTCGCACGTGCCGGGGCCCGGCGGGGTGGCCCGCTGGATGCCCGGTCACGGTGGGGGTGAGCTGGTACGCGACGGACACCGCATCGCGGTACGCCTTCCCGGCCGATTCGGCGGGCCGATCCGTGTCGAGGTCACCGGTGACTGGGCCGAGCTGGAGCTGGTGGTGCTCACCGCCTGTTTCGCACTGATGAGTCGACGGCGGCGGCGCACCCTGATCATGATGGCGGCCGTCAGCGGGGGGAGTTGATGACCACCTCGCCGGCGGCGAGGGCGCGCTCAGACGATACGACGCACGATCCCACGGTGGCCGAGTGACAGGAGTAGGCCGGCGGCGGCCAGGGCGGCTCCGGCGGCGGCGGTGTACGCCGGGAGTTGGGTGGGGATGCCGAGGTAGACGGTGATGCCGAGGATGCGGGACAGGCCCCAGGGCAGCAGGGCGAGCTGGTCGTTCCACACCGTCAGCGCTCGTTCCAGGCCCACCACCGAGACCAGGGTGGACAGCACGCCGAGGGGCACACCCGTGGCGGTGAGGGTCAGCCCGACGGCGCTTCGACCGCGCAGCCCGTACCGGTCCCGCAGGACCACCGCGCTGACCACGAACAGCCAACAGAACGCGGCGAACGCGATGGTGACGTACGCGGCGCGCAGCCCGGGCACCGTCCAGAAGGCGAACCAGTATCCGCCTGGTCCGCGCCCGGCGAGCGCCGCCAGCAGCAGCACGCTGCGCAGCAGCGCGACGCCGCCGAGCGTGGCCCACAGGTGGAACGGGTCCCGCCGGCCGACGACGAGGCGTACGACGAGGGCGAACAGTGCCCACCCGCCGAGGGTGACAAGCAGGTGCGCCGGCGCGGCGAACCAGGTCAGCACGAGCCGGCTCGCCACCAGCACCACGGTCGGGACCAGCCACACCACCACCCGGTCCGCCCGTGTCGTGGGCGTCGGCAGCGTGGCGACCCGCCACGGCCGGAACGCGCCGAGCAGCAACCCGCGCGCGCCGGCCGCGCCGAACCCGCGACCGCGCAGGCCGAGCAGCAGCACCAGCAGGATCGACCCGAGCAGCGCCCGGGCCGCCCAGGCCATCGCCGGGTCCCGGTCGGCGCGTCGCGCCCCGATGTCCGCGGCGGTGAAGTTGTACGCGGGCAGGTCCAGGTCGGCGCCGTAGCGCTGCCGGTGTGCGTCGCGCGCATGGTGGTATGCCGTCGTCGCCATCCGCCAGTCGTGGCGGGCAGCCGGGGAACCGGTGTCCAGCCACTGCGCGTGCCGCAGCACCATGGTCCGGTACGCGCCAAGCGTCTCGAACAGGTCGACCTGGTAGTCGAGCGTCGCGGTGAAGCGTCCGCGCAGTTCGGCGTCCCGCCAGGTCGCCGGTTCGGTTGCGGCGACCAGATCGCGCATCTGTCGGGCCAGCAGGACGGCCTGCGTACCCTCCTCGATCGCCTCGTCGACGCGGCCGCCGGTCACCGCGTAGATGCTGTCCAGCGCGGCGGAGTCGCCGGTAGGGATGTCCCACTCGAAGATCCACATCATGGGCGGCGGTTCCAGCCCGAGCGCCCGCACCGACCGGTCCGCGTACGGACCGATGTAGAGGCCCTTCGTGACGGCTTGGCGGGACAGCGCCATGGCCCGCCCGATCGCGGCGACGGTGGCTGGGTCGCCGGAGAACGTGCGGTACGCCCAGTCCGCCGTGACCTGTGCCGGGTCGGCCTGCGGGTCCCAGGCCAGGCGGCCGACGGCGTACGTGTTGAGGTCGTAGAGCTGCCAGAACCCGGTGCGTAGGTACAGCGACATGGGCCCGGCGCGCAGTGGACCGCCGTCCTGGGTCCAGTTCCAGACACCCTCGACGTTCGGGTTGGCGGCAAGGAAGGCGCGCAGCGCTTCGCGGTGCAGCGGGCCGAGGTCGTTGGGCAACGAGCCGAACCCCTCGAACTCGCGCCGGGCCTGGAACTCGACGATGCGGCGGTGTCGGCCGCCCAGCAGGGTGGTGTTCAGCGGTAGGTGACTGTAGAAGTCGCCCAGGGTGTACTTGGTGGAGACGATCAGGTGCGGGTCGTCGAGCCCGCCGAGGACCCGCGCGTACGAATCCGGGTTGGTGTGCAGATCGCCGACGGCGCCGACGCCCACCGTCCAGGTGCGGAAGATGATGTCCTTCCCGGCTGTGCCCGCCGTGTCCAGCAGCGCCCGCAGCATCGCGCGCACGGACGCCTCCGTGGTGACCGCGAGCCGCGACGAGTAGTCCCAGCCGGTCCCGGCGTACACCTCGCCGCCCTCGCCGATGCGGACCATCAGGCCGTCGACGAACGGCATGCTCTCGAACAGCTCGGCCAGGCCGGCCTGGTAGACCGACCACAGCCGAGGGTCGGCCACGTCGAGGCCGCCGACCGTCCGCGTCAGGTACGCCTCCAGTGGAGGCGACACCGAGAGCATGTCGGTCAGCAGGAACACCCGAACGCCCATGTCCTCGGCGTACCGGAAGACGGGGCCGAACGCCGCGACCAGCGCCCGCGCGCGGTCGACGTGCGGGTCGCCGGGTGGATAGACCGCGTGCCCGTCACCAACCTCGGCGAACGTGACGTACTCGAGGAAGCCGGGTACGACGACTCCGTTGAAGCCCTGTGCCACCGAGTGGTCGACGAACTGCCGAAACTGTGCGTCGATGCGGGCCACCGCGCCCGCGTCCACCCACGGTGCGCGAGGCAGCACCGCCGACCCGACCACGTCGGTGTTCAATCCGTAGTCGTCGCCGGCGGCGAAGACGGCCGGTTCGGGCTCGCGCCCCACCGAACCGGCGTCGGTCAGCCGCAGCCCGAGCCGGGGGGTGACCACCCGACCCGCGTCCGCTGCGGGGATCGCGTCGGCACCGGAGCTGATCCGGTCGGCCAGCCGGTACATCCCGGCTGCCACGCCCGCGACGTCGCCGCCCTGGACGGTCAGCTCGGTGTCGCGCACGTCGAGCCGGTACGACTCGGGCGTCCCACCGAGGGCGGTCAGCACGCTCGCCCGCAGCGTGCGGACCGCCGACAGGTCCGGGGCCGCGCGGCGTGCCGTGCCGGTGCCCGGCGGGGCCGTCGCGGACCCGGCCGAGTTCGGTGCGGCCGGAACGAGCGCCGGCCGGGGCAGGCCGCGGCGAACGACCGCGTCGGCGACGGCGGCCGCGGCCTTCGTGAGGCGCGGCTCGTCGGGCACGACGATGGACGCCAACGGCGGGAGCGGCGCGGGCGTCCGCGTCGGCGCGGCGACAGCCTCCTCGCGCGGGACTACGGCGGGGGCGTGGCTCAACCCCAGCGTGTCGCCGAGCGCCCAGGCCATTGCCGCGCCGAGGGCCAACAGGACCACCGCGGCGACAAGCAGCGGGTACGGCCTGCGGGCCTGGACAACATGAGCCACGCCCGCATGCTAGTAGCCCGCCCGTGTTCGGCGAAGGAGCGGCGATCCGGTGACGTAGTTGGACGACGGTCAGCGCGATCGGCCCGGCCGGGTCGGGCTGACCGCCATGGGCGGCGGCGAGGAAGGCGCGGGCGAGGATCGCGTCCAGCGGTGCGCCAGGCCCTGTGTCAAAAGCCCCTGGCCGGCCTGCGGAGGCCGTGAGGACCGGCCGTTTCGGCCGTTGGTGAAACGCCGCTCGCGGCCCGTGGTCCGGCCGGATCGGAGCCGCCCGCTCCATTGAGCGTGATGCCTGTGGGTCATCAAGATGACTCACAGGCATCACGCTCATTGTGGTGTCCGCCGTTCGCCCCTCGGCTCGACCGAGGACCTTGCACACGGCCTAGCGGGCGAGCTCGTCCTCGACGAACGCGGGCCTCGCAAGCGTGATCGCCGGGATGGCCGCCACGAGGGCGACGGCGAGCAGGAACAGCAGCGGCAGGGTCCACCCGTCGCTCACGTCGTGCAGCAGACCGACCAGCAGCGGACCGAGTGCGCCGAACGCGTACGCGACCCCCTGGGCGAAGCCGCTCAGCGCGACGGTGCCGCCCTGCGTTCGGGTGCGGACGTTGATGAGCACGAGGCAGGCCGGGAACAGGATCGACCCCGAGCCGATGAGCAGCACCCAGAGCAGCGTGAGTGTCGCGGGCGCGAGCAGCAGGCCGAGGTAGCCGAGCACGAAGCTCGCGATACCGGCGGCGATCAGCCAGCCGACGTTGCGCAGTCGCGCGACGAGGAGGGGCGCGACGAGTGCGCCGGGCACGCTGACGATGCCGGTGACGGCGAGCAGCACACCGGCCTCGGTCGGCGTCGAGCCGGCGATGTCGCCGAGGATCTCGGGCAGCCAGGCGAAGGCCGCGTAGGTGCAGATCGTGCTGGTTGAGAACACGACGGTGATCGACAGGGCCACGCGTGACCGCCACAGTCGCGTGACGAGGGCGGCAGGCGAGGACTCGACGGCGACGGCATCCGAGAGTCGCTGGCGGCGCTCCCGCGCGATGATGACGAGCCAGGGAGCGAGCGCGACTACCGAGGTGACCGACCAGATGCCGAGCGAGAACCGCCAGCCGATCTGCTCGGCGACCGGAGCGGCGGCCGCGGCGGGCACGGCCGTGCTCACGCCCACGACGCAGACGTAGACGGCGGTCAGCAGCGCTACCCGGTCGGGGAAGTAGCGCCGCACGATCGGCGGCAGCAGCACGTTGCCGATGCCCGTACCGGCGAGCGCGACGACACTGCCGACGAGCAGCACCGCGAAGCCCGGGGCGAACGCGCGCACGAGATGGCCGAGGGTCATGAGCAGCAGCGCGAGCACGATGCCGCCGTCGAGGCCGAAGCCGCGGGCGACGCGCGGCGCGATGAACCCGGACGCCGCCAACAGGATCGGTGGCAACGTGCCGAGCAGCCCGACGCCGATGTCCGATATCGGGATGTCCCCCCGGATGTCGCCGAGGATCGGCGATATCGCCGCAACAGCCTGGCGCAGGGTGAGTGCGACGAGCACGATGCCCAGCAGCGCCGCTGTGCGTCCCGCCCACAGTGGGAGGGGGTGGTGCTCGGACATCCGGCGAGTCTAGTACCCCAGGCGGGGATCGTGATCATGGCGTGCTGGCTGCTCATCGCTCGGGCGCGGTGGCGGCGTCGGCGGATCGACCTGAGGAGGGCGGCGGGCCGGTCGACGCCCAAGGAGCCGTACGCTGAGGTGGTGATCGATTTTCGTGCGGCGGTTGAGGCAGGTGACGCCGATGCAATCGAGGCGACCCTGGCCGACACCGTGCTGTTTCGGAGCCCGGTGGCGTTCAAGCCCTATCCGGGCAAGGCGATCACCGCAGCGATCCTGCGGGGTGTGCTGCGGGTGTTCGAGGACTTCCGGTACGTCCGTGAGCTGAGCGGCGAGGGCGGTCGTGATCACGCGCTGGTCTTCGAGGCGCGGATCGGCGACGTCGCCGTCGAGGGTTGTGACTTCCTGCACCTGGACGAGAGCGGCTTGATCGACGAGTTCACGGTCATGGTTCGCCCGCTGTCCGCCGCGCAGGCCCTGGCCGCCGCGATGGCCGCGCAGTTCGAGCAGATCCAGCGTGAGGCGACCGCCGGCTAGCGCTTCGACCCCCGCCGACGTGAGCCGACCGAGCATAGGCATGGTCGGACGAACGATCATTCGGGGCGGATCCCCGCTCGGAGTCAGGACAGTCGTCTCCGGTCCCCGGTCCAGGCCGCTTCCAGGATCGCGGTCAGGCTGGCGGTGTCGGTCGGGCCCGGGTGGTTCTGGATCAGGCGGGTGACGCCACTGGCCATCTCCGCGAAGCGCGGCAGATCGTCGCGAGCCACGCCGATGTCCGCCAGAGTGGGAGGGATGCCGATGTCGGCAAGGAGCCCGTCGAGCCAGCTGAGGAACGCGTCCGCGGCCTCGGCGTCGGACGCGCCGGTCACGTCGAGCCCGCACACCCCGGCGAGGATGGCCAACCGGTCGCTGATGGCATCCCTGGCCGCGTCGAGAGCGTAGGGGAGTAGCAGCCCGACGCCCAGACCGTGCGGTGTGTGCGTGGCTGCGCCGATGGGGTACTGGAGAGCGTGTGGGGCCGCGTTGCCCGCGTGGGAGAAGGCGAGTCCGGCGAGCATCGACCCGTAGGACATGTCGGCGCGGGCGTCCGTGTCGTCTCCGTCCCGGACCGCGCGACGCAGGCTGCGGGCGATCCGCTCCGCGGCCAGGAGCGCGTAGTGGTCGGTGATCGGGTTGCGGCCGAGGAACACCTGCTCCACCGGGTCGCGCGGCCCGTGGGGCCGGGACCGCGCGGTGTAGCTCTCCACGGCGTGACAGAACGCGTCGATGCCGGAGTGGGCGGTGACGGTCGCCGGGCAGGTGTAGGTGAGTTCGGGGTCCACGATGGCGAAGTCGGGCACGATGTGGACGCTGGAGACCCCCACCTTCAGCTCGCGGTCCGGGTCGGTCAACACCGAGACGGGCGTGAGCTCGGAACCGGTGCCCGACGTCGTCGGGACCGCCACGAGCGGAAGCGTCGGCCCCGGCACCTTCGACTCGCCGTAGAAGTCGCGCGGCGTCCCACCGTGCCGTCGGATGACGCCAACGATCTTGGCGAGGTCGATCACCGTGCCACCCCCGATGGCGAGGATGACGTCGGCGTCCACCTCGGCGGCGGCCGAGACGGCACGGGCGACATCGGAGAGCGGCACGTCCGAGGTCGCCTCGGAGAACACCTCGACGACCGCGACCTTCTCCCGCACGGCGGCCACGATGTCGGCCACGCCCGGCTGCCCCAGGAGAACCTGGTCGGTCACGATGAGGACTCGCGAGCCACTCTCGGCGACCACCCGTGGGATGTTCTGTGCGACCCCTTCGCCCACTATCAGCTGGCGTGGCCCACGGACGGTCTCAAGCATGTCGGTGCCTCTCCAGAACGTCGACGGCGATGTACGGGGCGCAAGCCCGGGGCGGCAGGCCGGTCACGGCAGGTCGATCGCCGCGTAGGTGAGGTCGAGGTATTCGAGGATGCCCTCGTGCGAACCCTCCTTGCCGATCCCGGACTGCTTGACCCCTCCGAACGGAGCTGACGGGTCCGATATCAGGCCACGGTTGATGCCGAGCATCCCGGTCTGCAGGCCCTCGGCGAACCGGAGGGCTCGTTGGAGGTCGCGGGTGAAGACGTACCCGACCAGGCCGTGCTCGGTGTCGTTGGCCTTCGCCAGCACCTCGTCGTCGGACGTGAACGACATGATCGGCGCCACCGGACCGAAGATCTCGGTCTTGAGCATCCGCGCGTCGTCGGGTACGTCGACGAGGACCGTGGGCGGGTAGAAGTGGCCCGGCCCGTCCGGACGCTCGCCGCCCACCAGGACGCGGGCGCCGCGGTCGACCGCGTCGGCGACGAGCTCGTCGATCGTGGTGACCGAGGCGTCGTCGATCAACGCCCCGACGTCGACGCCGTCGTCGAGACCGTGGCCCACGGCAAGCGCGCCCATCCGCTCGGCGAAACGCGCCGTGAACTCCTCGCGCACCGACTCCTCGACGTAGATCCGGTTGGCCGCGATGCAGGACTCGCCGATGTTGCGCATCTTGGCCACCATCGCGCCGTCGAGCGCGACGTCCAGGTCGGCGTCCGCGCACACGATCAGGGCCGCGTTGCCACCCAGTTCCATCGAGGTACGCAGTACGTTGTCCGCGGCCTGCCGGAGCAGCACGCGTCCGACCTCGGTCGACCCGGTGAACGAGAGCTTGCGGGTCCGACTGTCGGCCAACAGCGCGGAGACGACCGTGCCGGAACGCTTGGTGGTCACGACGTTGACGACACCCGGGGGAACGCCTACCTCCTCCATGATGCGGGCCAGGAGCAGCATGGTGAGTGGCGTCTGGCCTGCTGGCTTGGTGATCGTCGTGCAGCCTGCGGCCAGCGCGGGAGCGATCTTGCGGGCGCCCATGGCCAACGGAAAGTTCCAGGGCGTCACGAAGACGCACGGTCCGACCGGCTTCGGCACGGTGAGGATGCGGTATCCACCTCCGGGAGCGGTGTTGTACCGGCCCTCGACGCGCACCGCCTCCTCCGCGAACCAACGGAAGAATTCGGCGCCGTAGGCCACCTCGGCCCGAGCCTCGGCGAGCGGCTTGCCCATTTCGAGCGTTATCAGCCGGGCGACCTCCTCGGATCGCTCGGTCAACGCCCGGTACGTCGCGGTCAACAACTCCGACCGTTTCCGTGGCGGGGTCGCGGCCCACTCCGTCATGGCCGTGCTCGCCGCGTCCAGGGCGGCGAGTCCGTCGACGACGTCGGCGTCCGCCACCTCGGCGATGGTCTTGCCGGTGGCCGGGTCTTCGACGGCGAAGGTGGCTCCGCTCGCGGCGTCGCGCCAGGCGTCGCCGATCCGGAGCCGCCGGTGCTCGGGGGCCAGGACGTTCATCGGGTCGTTCATTGCGTCGCCTCCTGTGCTCGTCTTGGCGATGCCGCGACTACCGCCCCGCCGCGGACAGCGACAGTCCGGTGTCCGCGTCGAACAGGTGCGCACGGTCCAGGTCGACCGTGACACGCAGGCGTTCGCCCGGCGTACCCGTGACGGTGGGCCGTGCCTTGACCTTGAGGATCGCCGTCCCCACCCGGACGTCGACAACCGTTCGGTCGCCGAGCGGCTCGAGCCCGTAGAGCTCTCCCGACAACGACGCGTCCCCGCGCTGCTCGACCGACAGGTCCTCCGCACGCAGGCCCAGCAGCAGCGGCCGACCGTCCTCGGCCGTGGTCCAGTGGGGTCGCGGCAGCGTCCAGCCCTCGGTACCGATCAGACGGTCTCCCTCGGCCTTACAGGCGAGCAGGCTGATCGGCGGGCTCCCGACGAATCCCGCGACCCACTGGTTGGCGGGACGCTCGTACACCTCGGTAGGCGTGCCGACCTGCTGCACCTTCCCCTCCTTGAGGACCGCCACCTGGTCGGCCATGGACAGCGCCTCGACCTGGTCGTTGGTCACGTAGACGAAGGTTGCCCCGAGGCTCCGGTGAATGCGGGTGAGTTCGGTGCGCATCTCGACGCGGAGCTTGAGGTCGAGGTTCGTCAGCGGCTCGTCCATGAGGAACGCGCGCGGGCGACGGACCAGCGCCCGGGCCAGGGCGACACGCTGCATCTCACCGCCCGACAACTGCGCCGGGCGACGCTGCAGAAGCCGTTCGATGTGCAGCAGGCTCGACATCTGCTCGACGGCAGCGGCGATCTCGCTCGACGAACAGCGGCGTGCCCGCAGCGGCGATGCGATGTTCTCGTACGCGGTGTGCCGCGGGTAGAGGGCGTAGCTCTGGAAGACCATGGCCAGGTCGCGTGCGGCCGGGGCGTCGCCGGTCGCGTCCCTGCCGTCCAGGTGCACCGACCCGGCGTCGAGCTTCTCCAGGCCCGCTATCGCTCGCAGGGTCGTCGTCTTGCCCGCCCCGGAGGGCCCGAGTACGACGAAGAACGAGCCGTCCGGCACGTCCAGGGTCACCCCGTCCAGGGCTTGGACCTTCCCGAAGGACTTGCGTAGCCCTTGCGCTGCAACGGTTCCCATCAGCCCACCAGCTCTTCCGTGCTCACGTCGTAGACAGCGGGGGTTCCACCGGTGTGCCGCAGTCCGACCTTCGCGTCGGCGGCGAAACGGACAGTCGGTGGCATCCGGACCCGTACGTCGCGCTGGCCGCCGTGGTCGACCACGTAGATGATCTCGTCGCCCAGCCACTCCACCGAGACCACCCGGGCCGGGATCGAGCCCTCCGCCCCTGGCGCGCTGACCTCCAGGGCCTCTGGCCGGACGCCGGCGACCAGGCGGCGGTCACGCGGCAGGCCCGGCGGCGGCGTGAGGACCAGTCCGCCCTGACTGTGCAGCGTGCCGTCGGCCACCTCCACGTCGATCAGGTTCATCGGCGGGGAGCCGATGAACGCGGCGCAGAAGAGACTCGCCGGGCGGTCGTAGACCTCCAGTGGCGTGCCGATCTGCTCCACGCGGCCCTTGTTGAGGATGGCGATCCGGTGACCGAGTGACATGGCCTCGACCTGGTCGTGGGTGACGTAGACCATCGTCGCGCCGAGTTCCCCTTGCAGGTGCTTGATCTCGGTGCGCATGTCGGCTCTCAGCTCGGCGTCCAGATTGGTGAGAGGCTCGTCCATGAGGAACGCGCGCGGTCGTCGCACCAGGGCGCGAGCAAGCGCGACGCGCTGCTGCTCGCCGCCGGACAGTTGGCGCGGTCGCCGGTCCAGAAGCGGACCGAGCCGCATCAGCCGGGCGGCCTCGTCGACCCGCTTCTGCACCTCCGACTTGGGTAGCCCCTCGGCCCGCAGTGGGAACGCCAGGTTGTCGCGCGTCCGGAGGTGCGGATAGAGAGCGTAGAACTGGAACACCATGGCGATGTCGCGCTCGGCGGGCGGCAGGTCGTTGACCAGCGTGTCGCCGATCCGGATGTCGCCGGTCGTCTGCCTCTCCAGGCCGGCGATGGCCCGCAGCGTGGTCGTCTTGCCGCAGCCCGAGGGGCCGAGCATCACGAACAGCTCGCCGTCCTCGATGGACAGGTCCACGTGGTCGACCGCGACCGTCCCGTCCGGGTAGCGCTTGTGCAGGGCCGTCACCTCGATGCCCGCCATCAGCGTCGCACCGCCCCGAGCGTCACACCGGCGACGAGGTGCTTGCGCACCAGGTACGCGAAGACGAGCACCGGCAGGGCGAACACCACCGAGGCGGCGGCGACGAGCCCCCAGTCCGTCGTGGTGCCGCCGATGAGGCCGGCGATGGCGGGTGGAGCCGTCCGCACGTCGTCGCTGGAGGTGAGGAAGGTGGCGAACACGAACTCGTTCCACGAGAAGATGAGCGCGAAGACCGCCGTCGCGGCGATGCCGGGTACGAGCAGGGGAAGGGTGAATCGCCAGAACGACTGCAAGCGGGTGTAGCCGTCGAGCATGGCGGCATCCTCGTACTCCGCGGGTACCTCGTCGACGAACCCCTTCATCATCCAGATCGTGAACGGCACGTTGAACGCGGTGTAGATGAGGATCAGACCGATCTTGTTGTCGATGAGCCCGACCTGGCGGTACATGAGGAAGATCGGGATCACGACCACGACCGGCGGCATGAAGCGGGTCGACAGGATGAAGAACAGCTGGTCCTTCTTGGCCTTCACGGCGAAGCGCGAGTAGGCCCAGGCCGCCGGCACACCCAGCACGGTGGCCAGCACCGTGGAGACCCCGGCGACCACGACGGAGTTGAGGAACGAGACGGACAGGGCCGAGCGACCGCCGTCCGGGTCGACGAACACGTCCCGGTAGTGATCCAGGGTGACCGTGAAGTCGAAGAACTTGGCCGGGATGGCGTAGACGTCCCGGTTCTCCTTGATGGACGTCTCGATCATCCAGAGCACCGGAAAGAGCATCACGACGGCCAGCGCGGTCAACAGCGCGACCTCCAGCACGGAGCGACCCCGGCTGCCAAGGCGCCGCGCGGGGGGAGTGTGACCCCGGGCGGGGCCCGTCGATACGGCCTCGTCGACGGAGACGGCCATCAGCCCTCCTTGAGCTTGTTCAGATAGCGCAGGTAGAACTGCGTGAGGACGATGACGACGAGGACCATGAGGATTCCGTACGCCGAGGCGGTTCCGGTGTTGAAGCCGAGGAACGCGACCTTGTAGATGTGGAACGACAAGGTCTCGGTGGAGACGCCCGGCCCTCCGTTGGTCAGGATGTAGACGAGGTCGAACAGCCGGAACGCCTCGATGGCCCGGAACATCACGGCGATGAGCAGCAGCGGCCACACCAGCGGAAGAGTGATGGTGCGGAACCGGAACCACTCGGACGCCCGGTCGATCGAGGCGGCCTCGTACAGGTACTTGGGCACGGCGGTGAGGCCCGCGAGCGCGATGAGCATGATGAACGGCGTCCATTGCCAGGTGTCGACGACGATCAGGGAGAGCAGTGCCGTTCGCTGTCGGGTGAGCCACTCCACCTGCCCCAGGCCGAGCGAGCCGAGCATGCTGTTGGTCACGCCGAACTGCGCGTCGAGCATGAATCGCCAGAACAGCCCGACCACGACCGGCGACAGCATCATCGGCACCAGGAACAGCGTGGTCAGCACTCCCCGCCCATGCGTACGCCGCGAGATCAGGTAGGCGATGCCGAATCCGAGGACGGTCTGCAGGCCGACCGCGCCGACCACGTAGATCAAGGTCGTCAAGGCCCTCGTGTGGACCTGGGCCGACGTCAGGATGGCGGTGTAGTTGCCGAACCCGATGAAGTCGGCGGGCCCCCCGCGGGTGGCCGAGTAGTCGGTGAAGGACAGGTACAACGCCCACAGCAACGGGAACACCGACATGGCCAGCAACAGCAGCATCGCGGGGGATATGAACGTCACGGCGAGCCAACGGTCGCTCAGCCGGCGGGACCGACCCCGCGCAGGTGGCGTCGTGGACGCCACCTGCGCAGGGCGATCGGTCGTCGAAGGGGCGACGTCACTCACAGTCCGCCGCCGCCCTTGCGGCCGCTCGAGTCGAGCACACCCTGCTGCTCCTTGGCGATGTCGTCGAGCGCATCCTTCGGCTTCTTCGCGCCGTTGAGGGCCGCGTTCACGTTGGTGTTTTCGATGTCGACGAGGCGCGCGTACTCGGGCACGTTCCACATGTCCCGCATCCGCGGCACCGAGTCGGCGTACACCTGGTTGAACGGCCCGGCGTTGAGGAACTCGGGCGACTGTAGGGCGTCCGTACGCGACGGCACACCGCCGGCCGCGGCCCACTTCTTCTGGATGTCGGCCCGCTCGAACCACTTCATGAAGTTCAGGGCCTCGGCCTGGTTGGCGGAGGACGAGTAGGCCGACACGTGCATCCCCATGCCGCCGAGCGGGACCAGGTTCGTCTTCTGGGTGGGCAGGGTGGCAAAGCCCAGCTTGTCGAGAATCTGCGCCCGCGTGGTGCCGAGCGTCGACTGCTTCGGGTCGAGCAGCCCGCCGCTCGCGGCGATCCAGTTGAACGCGATGCACGCCTTGCCCTGGGCGACGGCCGCGTTCACCTCGTCGATGAACCAGTTGCCGGAGCCCTTGGCGGTCAGCGGCTTCATCTTGTTGACCAGGACATCCATCGCCTCCTGGCCCGCCGCGTCGTTGAGGATGCCCTCGATCTTGCGGTTCTTGGCGTCCCAGAGGTTGCCGCCGTAGACGCCGTTGACCGTGTTGTAGGTGACGGCCGCGGCGTCGGAGCCGTTGGCCTGGTGGAAGGCCAGTCCGCTGACGCCGGGGTTGTCCGCCTGGCACTTCGCGGCGGCCGCGATCATCTGGTCCCAGGTCTGCGGCGGCTTGTCGCCGATCAGGTCCTTGCGGTAGATCATCGTCCAGGTGTCGCCGAGCAGCGGCAGGCCGTACAGGCTGGCGTTCTCGTCGCGCTTGCCGGTCTCCGCCTGGGGGAACTGGCCGTAGGCCGCCAGGAGGTACGGGTTGTAGGCGTTGACCTCGATGTTGTTCTTGACGAAGTCGGTGATGTCGAGGATGTTGCCGTTCGTCACGGCCTCGCCGATGTGCTGCGAGTCCAGGATCGCGATGTCGAAGTCGGTCTTGCGGGCGGCGAACTGGGTGAACATCGCGTCGTGCCAGTTCGCGTTCGGCACGGTGTTGACCTTGATGGTCGCGTTCGGCCGCTCCTTCTTGTACTCCGCGTTCGCGAAGTCCTCCAGTGCGTGGGCGGGCGGCCAGTCGAACCAGATGAAGCTGAGGGTCAGCGGGTCCTTGGTGAGTTCCGGGATGGTCGCCGGCGCCTTGGGAGCGCTCGCCTTCTCGTCGTCGTCCTTGCTGTCGCCGCAGGCCGCCATGGTCGTGGCCACGAGCAGCAGGGCAGCCGTCGCCAGCCGCACCTTCCGGCCGGGAGTGGGTGTTCGTCCTGTTCGCTTCGGAATCCGCATCGTCTCGCCTGCTCTCTGGGTGGGGACTTCTAGGCCTCGCTATGCGCTTCGCCGAGCAGTTGCTGGGTTGTCCAGGCGCGTTGCCGGGCCGTCGCGGAAGCCGGATGACCGACGTGGCGATGGCGGCCGTTCTGCGATGGTGGAGGATGAAGATCATCCGCCACTTTTCCTATACGATCCTGTGGGGGCGTCAGAATGCCGCAGCGTTGTGACTGATGTCAACAGGTTCCCGCAGGCGCAAGAGAGGACGTCAGGTCACGATGGACGACGATGCCATGATCGCGCGGGGCCGGAGGGCCACGCCGGGTGCGATGCCGCCGGGAAGATCTCGCGGCCGGCTTGCCGACGAGGTGTACGACACGCTGCTCGGACAGCTGATGTCACTACGGATCGAGCCCGGCTCGCGCGTCACGATCGACGTCCTGGCGCGGGAGCTGGGAGTGTCGCAGACGCCGATCCGAGACGCCCTCAACCGCATGGAGGCCGAGGGTCTGGTCGTGCGCGTGCCGCATGCCGGCTACCGCATCCCTCCCCAGATCACCCGCCAGCGATTCGAGGACATGCTCGAGGTGCGCCTGCTCCTCGAGCCGGCAGCGGCGCGCAGATCCGCCGAGCGCGCAACCTCCGAGCAGGTGGCCGGTCTGCGGCGGATGCTGGAGGAGATGGCGGAGCTGGAAGAGGGCAACGGGCTGCTGGCCTATGGTGCCTTCGGGCTCCGCGACGCCGCCTTCCACGATCTCGTCGCCCTGAGCGCGGAGAACCAGGTCATCCGTGAAGCGCTCGCTCGACTGCACAGCCATGTGCACCTCTTCCGGCTCCACCACGACACCCAGGTCACCCACCTGGCCATGGCCGAGCACGAGGAGGTCGTGGCCGCGATCGCCGCACGCGACCCCGACGGCGCGGCCTACGCGATGCGTCGGCACATCCTGCGGTCCGGCGAGCGTTTCCGGCGGATCTTCGACGAGGTCAGGAACGCGGAGGGAGTCAATGTGGAGGGTTGACGGGCGGGCTGCGTCGAGGAATGCTAACTCGATCAGATCGGATTGGATCTGATCCACCACACCCGTCCCCATACGCGAGGAGAAGCAGGTGCCCAGAGCGCTGCTCCTGACCGGCGACGCCGCCGAGGAACTCGACACCATGTATCCCTACTACCGCGTGCAGGAGGGCGGCTGGGACGTCGACGTCTCGTCACGGACGACGCGCGACGTGCAACTGGTCATCCACGAGTTCGACCCCAACTCCGACGCCTACGTCGAGAAGAACGGCCGGAAGCTGCCGGTCGACGTGCCCTGGGCCGAGGTCGACGTCGAGCGCTATGACGCCCTCATCATCCCCGGGGGACGTGCCCCCGAGTGGATCCGGGTCGACGCCGACGTCAGGCGCATCACCGAGCACTTCTTCGCGCGCAACCTCCCCATCGCGCTGGTGTGCCACGGCGCGCAGGTGCCAGCGGTGTACGGGCTGCTGAAGGGTCGGAAGACGGCCTGCTTCCCGCCCATCACCGGTGACATGGAGAACGCGGGCGCGACGGTCATCGACGCACCCGACGTCGTGGACGGCAACCTCGTCTCCTGCCGGGGGTGGCCCGACATGCCGCAGTTCGGCAGGGCGATGATGGAGGTCTTCACGAAGTCCGTCAGCTCCGCATCGGCATGAGTGCACCTGGCCTGCCCCGGTGACAGCGCTTCGGACCGTCACGGTCGACGGTTCCCCCGTACACGTCCTGGAGAGCGGCGCCGGGCCCACGGTGCTGATGCTGCACGGCTCCGGACCCGGCACGACCGGGTCCGGCGCCTGGGCGACGACGGCGCAGGCGCTGGGCGCGTCCTGGCACCTGGTGGCTCCTGACCAGGCGGGCTTCGGCCGTACGCCCGTCCCGGCGGGCTCCAGGGGTGGGTTGCGGCTGTGGACGGAGCAGGCCGCGCGCCTGATGGATGCTCTCGGCAGCGAGTCCTACGCGGTGGTGGGTCACTCCATGGGCGGTGCCGTGGCGCTGGCGTTGGCGGCCGCGCGCCCCGAGCAGGTCACCCGTGTCGTGGCGGTCTCGACGATGGGTGCCCCCGGAGCGCCGATGTCCGCCGATCTCGACGCGGTCTGGGCCGCCCCCGCCGGTCCGCTCGGGGCACGAGACATGCTGAGTCGCCTCGTCCGCGACCAGGCGCTCGTGACCGACGCGGCCGTCGAGGCCCGTGCGGCCGCGATGCGAGCGGGGGAGGCCGCATTCGCCGCACTGTTCCCTCCACCCAGGGCACGCTGGGTCGACGATCTCACCCTCTCGGCGCAGACGCTGGCGGCGATCCGCGCCCCCGTGCTGCTCGTGCATGGCGCCGAGGACCGCGTCACGCCCCTCGGTACGGCGACCCAGCCCCTGCTCGAACACCTGGCCGACGTCCGGCTGCACGTGTTCGGCCGATGTGGACACGTACCGGCGATCGAGCACCCGCACGAGTTCCGGCATCTGCTGTCGTGCTTCCTCCACCCGGTCCAGAGCCACTGATCGCGGTGTCAGGTTGCGCCTCCACTCCGGCTGCGGCGTCCTCGACGACCAGGCAGCGCTGCGGTGGGCTGCGCAGCAGGTCGGCCGCACGGCGACCCGGCCGCCGAGGCGGGAGCCCGGGATGACCGCAAGCATCGGCCACGACGTGACGATCGTCGACGCCTGCACTCGCCGAGGGCGAGGTGGCAGCCCTACCGCCGTGCTGATCGACGACGGTGCGCTCAGCGACAGCGCCCGGTGCGAGATCGTCCGGCGAGCCGGCACCTCGCACGCGGCGTTCGTCGACGCCGAGGCGGAAACCACGCCCACGGTGCGGTTCTTCACCGCCGGCGGTGAGCTCACCAACTGCGGCCACGGCACCATCGCCGCGCAGGCGGTCCTGCTGCACCGCCGCCCGGCCGCAGAACGCCACGCCCGTCAGCGGACCGGTGGCCGCACCTTCGACATCACCGCGATCCACCGCGACGACGGTATCGAGGTCTGGTTCGACCAGGGCGAGGTGCAACTCCGGGACTGCACTGCGGCAGGGCTCGGCCGCATCCTCGCCGCCCTCGGCATCAGATCGAACGACGTATCCACCGACGACTTCCCGTGCGTCGCCTCACCGGGAACACCACGCCTGCTCGTGCCGGTCACGACACTGCCGACCCTGCTCTCGATGCGGCCCGACCCAGGTCGACTCGCCGCCGAGTGCCGTCGCCTCGGCTACCTCGGTTGCTTCGTCTACACGCTCTCCCCGACCGGCGACGCTGCGGCCGCGCGCATGTTCGCGCCAGCGATCGGAGTCGGCGAGGACGTCGTCAACGCCAACAGCACCGGCTGCCTTGCCGCACACCTGGTCGCGACCAACCGCCCCAGCGGCATCGAAGTCGTGCAGGGGCACACCGCCGGTCGTCCCTCGTCGGTCTTCGCCACGGCCGCCGCCACCACGGACGGCATCTCCGCCAGAGTCGGCGGAATGGCCACCATCCGATCCAGTACCAACGGCGCAGCACACTGAGAAGCCACCGGCGGCATCTTTCCTGGGAATACCACTACTGACGTTTCCGGACGCTCTATCGCCGTGAAGCGCGTGGCCCTCGTTGGTCGAGATCAGTCGCCTATCAGACTTCTCGCTGGGATAACCGATCTCGTTCGTCAAAATCCGGTCATGCGAGAATTCACTCGCCGTACCGGGGCTGTCACTGACCGACACGTCCCATGGAAACGCGGACGCGAATTCTGTTCGTCATCGGTTTGCCGAACGGGGCCACACGCATCGCGGCCACTCGACCGGGTAGTGCACCAGCGGCACGAGGATGATCATCATGACCCAGACGACAACGAACAACAGCGCCCCGACCGAACCCGTTCCCGCACGCCATTCGCTCAGCCGGCAACTCTTCTGGCTGCTTCCCGTCGCCCTCGCCTCGGTGGGAATCTGCGTGTTGCTGTTCCAGAAAGAGGCGTGGGGTGCAAATGCCGCCGCCATCATCAGCGTTCCGATCAACATCGCGGCGATCGTGGTGACGATCCTGGTCGATCGGGGCGCCTTCAAGACCCCCGCCCTCCGCAGGCCACGTGGCAAGTCGTGGAGGATGAAGGTCGCTGTCTACTTCACCGCAGGTGCCCTCGTCCTCAGTGCCGCGTACTGGTGGTTTCAACGGGAGCCCGACCCGTTCGACTACCTGTCCGGTGAGGTCCGCATCGGTTACACCGCGTTCCAGTACGAGGGCTGGCACACCGAAGGCAACGCCCGGACCGGGTTCGATGTCGCCCTGGCCAACGAGATCCAGTCGCATTTCGAGGACGCTCACCTCACGTGGGTGGACCTGGGCACCCTGGACAACCGGATCAACGCGCTACGCGGGAAGTGGCGTGCTTCTGATCGGGGTCCGCTCCAGGAGCCTGTCAAGCTCGTGATCTCCAATTTCTCCATGACTCCGGCCCGGGCCCAGGCGATCGACTTCGCCGGCCCCTACTTCGTCGACACTCAAGGCTTTCTGAGCCGGAGCGATGCCGAGAACATCGCGGAAATTCCAATCGGCAAGGTGTGTGCCATCAAGGGCTCGACCACCTTGTGGAAGCTGGAGCAGATCAACTGGAATCCGGTCGAGGCGCAATCCATCGCCGAGTGTGTCAGCAAATTCACGAGCGCCAGGGTTGATGCGGTGTCGGGTGACCGTTCGGTCCTCGCCGGATACGCGCGAGCGGTAGGCGTGCAACCACCGATCTCCCTGGGGTACGGGCAGGAGAGATACGCCGTTGGTATACCGAACAACATGCCACGGCTCTGCAGGGAAATCAGCAAGGTGATCACCGACTACCTGGATTACAGCTGGCAGGACAACTTCAAAGCCACCCTCGCACCCCTGGGCCTGCCCGAGTCGTCACGACCGCAAGCCGTCGACCCCTGTCAACCGGCGGCGCCGTGGCTGGACCGGTAGCACCACCCCGCCGTGCGCCTGCCGTCGCTGATCGACGTCAGGCGAGCACGCCGTGATCCCGTGGAGTTTTCCGCCGCCGACCACGATCGAGCATCCGTACGAGTTCCGGCAACTGCGGTCGTGCTTCCTCGGCCAGGACCGAGGTCACCGAACGCTGTCCACAGCCCGTACCCGAGCGGACCAGCGCGTGGCAGACGTGACCTTGGCAGCGAACGCACGGCAGGTCACGGAGCTCAGGAAGCGTGCACGGCGGATCCCCGCGGAGGGCAGTTGTAGACAGCCTCGGACAGGAGCTTCAGGTGCGGCAGGTGACGTGCGGGCAGGACGAGCTGCAGGTCGGCGATGGCATTGACCCACTGAGCCTTCTGGTCCACGCTGACTCTGCCCCTGTTGGTCTCGATGAACTTCTGCGCGTCTTCGAACTGCCCGGTTGTGATGTCGTTGATCAGTTCGAGCAGATGCACGGTCACCGACACAGCGTCCGGTTCACCGCCGACCGCGGTGACCATCGCGGTCAGCCGGCCGGTGCTCAGGCCGCCATCGCCCGACGTCGCGAACTGCCCCGCGGCCTCCAGCCGCCCTACCGAGCCGAGCAACGTGGCTGGGCGATCCGCCTCGGTGGCGGCGGCGTAGTCGAAGGCGATGTCGGCGTGACCCGAAACGCCGAGATCCAGGACGGGAACGAACACACCCAGCGCCGGCTGATCAGGCACCCGTTGGACCATCCGCTCGACGTGCGCGCGGTTGGCGGCCATCTGCTCCGCCGACCAGCGCTCCCGCAGCCGGCCGAAGACGTCGCGGCTCGCCCGTAGATCGGCCGCCCAGATCAGCTCGCCGAGGTCGTCGTCGACCCGGGCGACGGCGTCCGTGGGGCGGGCCAGTGCGCCTGCGGCATCCAGGGCAGCGGCGGAAATACCCGGCCAGATCTCACCCGACGTGACGGTCTGGCCGTCGGGCCGTACGGTCGTGGCCTTCCACCGGTAATCGAGATGAACGTCGACGTCGCCGGTCTTTTCCAGCGTCGGGTGCAGCACCGCGGCGCCGTACCTCTCCACCACGTCGAGCACCGAGTCGATCGAGGCGAGGGTGACCACGAGCGGTAGCAGGTCACGCTGGGCGAGTTGCTCCAGGAGGTTGTTCAGGATGGCCAGCCCGGAGGCGAGCGCGGGCCGGCCGATCTGTGGACCGTCCAGCAGAATCACCGGGCGGTGTCCGGTGGCGGCGCCCTCCAGTTCCGCGAGCAGCGATGGTGACGCCGTCCCACCGTGCTCGGAGATGACGTAGAAGTCGCCATGCCTGGCGACGGTGTGGGGGAGCCGCAGCGACCACCGGGGCGCGGCGAGCGGGGCGGCCTCGACGACATCCAGCGCGTTCTGTGCCACCGTCGCGTCGGTGACCTGCTCAGCGGCCGCGTCGACGCCCGCGTCGCCAGCGACCGTCGGCAGCATGTCGGGAACCAACTCGGCCAGCTCGGCCACGATCGTGTCCAACGTCCGCTTCCGCTCGTACCACTCGCGCTGGGCCCGCACGTACCGGGCCCCAGCGGTGGTGTTGTGGGCGTCCGCGACCTCCTCCTCGGAGGGCCATGCGGGCACCGTCGCGGGCCCGATCTGCCCGGTATCGCGTCGCCGCTCCACCTCCGGGTCGAGTCGTTCCAACTCCAGCTGACGGCTGACCTGCTGCCATTGCTGGAACGCCTCATGCACGGCGAGCGCGGCCGAGTTCGCCTGGGACAGCCGGGCCAGCACCGTGGCGTCGTCACTGACACCGAGGTGCCGGGCGGCGTCCAGCAGATCCATCAGCACCTGCGTCGACTCGGGCAGAGTGACCTTCACCGCCGCGTAGCTGTCGCCCCAGGCGTGCGGAACCTTCGCCACGACGACGATTTCCTCGGTCCACTCGATCAGCGCGCCCGGCGGAGGCCCGTACGACAGGACGGTCTCGCTGGAGCCGCCGTGCGCCGCGCCGGCAGACGACCCCGCCGGCCCGCCACTCCACCACGCCGCCTCACCGCCCATCCGGTACGACGTCGGATCCCGCACGTCGGCGGCTCCGAACGCCTCGGCCACCCGCTCCCTGTCGGTCGGCGTCTGTCTGGGCGCCGAGTCCTGGGTGTTCGTGCCGACCTCGGCTGCGCCATCCTGCACGGCGCCGAACTGGTGGGCGCCGGCTCCGGCGACCGCGATGGAATCCACCCGGTTCGTGGCGGCGCTGACGCCGTCCATGCTGACCCGGAAGCGTCGTACGTCGCGGTAGTACGGCGGGACGACGTGTGCGAGCCGGGCGTGACCCACCCGGCTGTAGACCGTGAGAGTCAGGCGGCCCCCGGCGATGTGCGGATCCTCGATCGGGATCTCGATGGGGATGGCGATCCGCCGACGGGTCATTCCCCACAGCGCGGTCTGTCCGAGCGCGGTGACCAGCTGATGAGCGGTGCTCCCACCGAGCCTGGTAACCCGGCCGGGGGCGCCGGCGAGGTGCAGTGCCCGCGCCGCCGCGGCCTGAGTCAGAGCCGCCCCGCGGAAATCGACCACCTGGTACTGCTCCGGAAGCGTCATCGGGGTGCGTTCCCCGGGGATCAGCACTGCCGTCCCTGCCTGCCAGCGCAGCAGTTCCGCCTGTGCGGGTGCGCGCGGCAGGGCCACGATGGTGGGATCCGGCAGCGGCCACTGCGGTGCGGCCACCGTTGTCAGGTGGCTGGCGAACTTCTCGACCTTCAGGTCATGCCCGATCCGTAGTACGCCCAACTGCTTGCCGGCGTGATAGGCGCGAAGCTCGATAGTGACCCGTTGACGTAGCTCGGCCCACGGACCGACCAGTTCGACGATGGTCAGATGCTGGTCGGTGCGGGACTCCATCTGGTTCACGCTGGTCGAGGCACCACTCAACCCGCCGACGTCGCCCGTGCCGCTCCGCTCGCCCTCTCCTCCACCCTGGCCCCCGGGCTGAAATCCGTACAGGCCGGTTCGGCTGTGGGCGACGGTGGACAGCTTGCTGTGCGTGTAGGCGCCGGCCACGTCCATCTCGTGATTTCGCTGATTCGCCAGGACCCGGTGGACCGACGGCTCGGTCACCGACCCGTCGTCATCCGACGCCAGCACCTGCACCAGCACCTGCACGTGGTCGCGGCCGACCACGCCCGGGTAGGTGAGCAGGACGGAGATGGAGCCGTCGGTGGCCGCTCCCCAGTGGCCGGCCATGAATTCGACGCTCGTCTCGTCCAACACCGCCGACGTGTTCGTCAGGCCGGCCTCGTCGTCCTGGATGACCCGGAGCCCGTCGCCCCACTCGACGAACTGCGGGAGATGAAGCCCGCGTAGCCATCTGATGATCGTGGCGCCCAGCGGCGGGAGGTCCACGTTCCGGCCCGCACCGAGGTTGCGGGGCGGCGCCGGAAGTGGCCCCGCGGGCAGGGTGAATGGTGGTTGGAACTCGCTGTTCGCCAACAGCGGCGCCCGCAGTGCCGGTTCGCTGGCGGTAGCCGTTCGCGGCCGGTCGAGAACGCCGCTGTGTCGGGCGTTGTCCTCCATGACCATGCCGTGCGCGGCACCGCCGACGATCAGGCGGCTGGCCGCGTACCGCTTCGACGGCCCGATTGCCTGCGGGTTGATCAGCACGGCATGCACGACGAACCGGACCCGCGCCACCAGCGGCACCGCCAATCCGGCCCCGGGGTCCCACGAGTCGACGCGTTCCACTCCGGCGCTGAACGCCACCGCCTTGGCGCGGGTGCGTCGCTTGGTCACTCGCCGGACCGCCTGGCCTCCGAGGGAACTGGTGCCCACCTCCCCACTGCCGCCCACGCCGGCGGAGGCGGCGAGTTCACCCCCTGTCATACGGGACGCGCTGACACTGGTCAGACCGGTGACACTGTGCTCGCCACCGTGGTTCACCACGCCCAGAGGACCCGGGCGGGCCTGGTCGACGACCGCCTGGAGAAAGACCGCGCCGTGGACCGTCGGGCTTCCGATGATCTCGCCGAGGTCGTGCAGACGGATCGCCCGGCGGGAGATGCTGGGCAGGATGGCTGCCAACCGGTCCGGGTTGACCTGCCGGTGCAGCTGCAGGTGCGACTGACTGCCCGGCGTGATGACGCCTACGCGGGTGCCCCGCTCGTACGCGCCGTCCTCGACCATCAGCCGGCGAGCTTCCACAACGGCTTGCTGGATCGCCAGCACCAGTTCCTCGGAACCGTGTACGTAGGAGACGCTGTCCCAGTCGAGGACGCGGTGGCCATCCACGTGCAGTTCGGCGACCTGGCCGGCCAGCTCCTGCGGCGTCAGCGTGAGGTCGCTGATCGCCGGCGTCGGTAGCGAAGGCTCCGTGGCCAGGTGGGCGTGGTCGACGCCCACCGTCAGATCCTTGGAGACGGTGAACGCCAGCCACTGCTGGAAGGTCCCCAGATCACCCTGGACCAGCGACCGCGTGCCGGGCGTGCTGTCCCTTGATCGGCGCCACAGGTTTCGGAGCGCGCCGGTCGCCTCGTCGAGCGCGTGCAGCTCGACGGTGAACCGGAGTTCGTCGGCGAAGAGGGCCTGCGCGTTGTCGCCCAGATCCAGCCACACCTCCTCGCTGCCGCTGCCCAGTTGAGTTCGGCGACGTCTCACGTATCGGGCGCGGACACCCGAGTGGACGACCCGGGCGGCCCGGACGTCGAGGTCCGGGCCGAGACTCGTGGACATGTCCGTGACGACACGGGTTCCGGCCTCCATGGCGTAACGTCGGCGCACCGGGGTCTGGGGAAGCTTGCGCGCCCGGTGGAGCACGCTCCGCGACGGCGGAGTCGGCTTGGGTGTCTCCGTTGCGATCTTCGCGTCCGCCGACTCCTCCACGATCGTGTCGAGGTGCTCCTCGGCAGGATCCTGGGCGGTACGGTTCTCATCCCGCACGCCGAGGTATTCCGGCTCGTCGTCCGGCCGGACCCGTTCTGCCCGGATCATCAGGGTCAGATTGAGTCGCCGACCGCTCTTCGGCAACTCCAGTCGAATCACGACCTGGCCGGCGGTGAGGCTGAGGAATTCGGCGGCGAGGCGACTCGATCCGCTTTCGACGGCGAGGCTCTCCTCGTTGACCAGGGCGTCCATCACCTGCTGGATGATCGCCTTCTTGGTTCGCGGCGCGTTCCAGTCCGGCAGCACGGCGCGTACGTCGGCGTTCTCGGGCAGCGCGAGGATCCGCCGTACCTCCCCCCCGACGCGGTCTGCGATCATCTCGGCGCCGAAGATGGTGGCTTGGCCGGTCCGTAGGCGGCCGCCCTCCCACATGTATTTCTGCAGGTGCCGGATCTCGCTACGCTCCACCATGGTCCGCAGCCGGGCGATCATCTGTGTGTCCGGTCGCTGCGCCCCCACGAGGACGCTCGGATCGGCCGCGGGCATGCGGTCCGCTGTCGCCACACCCTCGGTGACGGAGGTGGGCGTTGCGGCGGTAACCGCCCGGTACACGCCGGCGGGCACCTCTTCGAGCGCTGTGACGGTCAGCGTCTGGCTCGGGGGCGTCTTCCCACGGGTGACCCAGAAGCGGAGTCCAGCCCGGTACGTGGCCCGGGAGAGTGTCATGTCGTAGCTGGTCTCGACCAACACCGTCGGAACCGTGAGTTCCTGTCCCACCCGGGCGTTGGTCATCAGCGACGAGACGGTGGTGGCGGTGCTGGCACGGGTGAACGTCGCGGGCGCCACGTTCACCCGTGTGAAGGGAAGCCGGATTCCGATCGCCGGCCGCAGGCGTAGACCGGAGGTCGTCTCGCTGGTTCCGTTGGACTCGGCGAGGAACGTGGGCTGTTGTCGCAGTCGGGCGTCGCCGTTCGGTGTGCCGAGCAGGCGCATCGAGGTCAGGCGAGGCTTCGCGGCCAGGCCAGCGGCGGCGGCAGGCATACCGATCCACTCCCGGCTCGCCACGGTCTGCGGTGCCCGGGTGCCGATGAGCAGCCGGATCAGTTCGGACGGGGACCACTTGTCGCGGACCGCCTGCCGCGTCCTGCTGCCCGGCTCGACCACCGGTACGTCGTGCAACAGGTCGACCGCGTGCTGGGCGGCGTTGCCGTCGCCCACCACCTGCAGCGGGAACCGGTTCGACGACAACAACGCCCGGCCCCCGTCATCCAGGGTGAGCGTCGAGGCGTCCTGATCCGCGAGTTCCATCAGCGCGAATCTCCTGGTGATCCGGAACCAGTGGGGCCCCAGATCCTCGTCGACCGGCGTCGCGGTCGGCTGATCCAGCCGCAGGCGGAGAGTCACTCCGGCGGCTGTCAGGTAGGCCTCGGAGTCTCCGTACACCACCTGGTAGTCGACAGCGGTGCCCGACGTGCCGCCGCTCTGGCTGGGCCGGGCGTCGAAGACGCCGGCCGACAGCGACACGGGAACCCCCGCCACCTCGAACGGCACCGTCGCGTGCCACAGCCCACGCTGTCGAGACTGCCGGTTCCGGTCGCTGGTCACCCGGTCCCGGCGGGACTGGGTCATCTGGTTGCCCTGCTCTCGACGAACCTCGTCAGTGATCACCGGCGTGGGCACCAACTCGACCCAGACCGTTCGGTACTGCTTCCGGCGCCACCAGGATCTCCCCGCGACCTGGAGGTCGAACGCGCGGTGGGAGTGCAGGAAGGTGGCCGGCTGCTCACCCAATGCCCGCAGCAGCGGGTCGTTCTCCGTCACGCGCAGTCCGAGTCTCGTCAACGCGTCGGTGGCCGCCCTCGTCAGTCCCGTGGACCAGGCCTCCGGGTCGGCAGGCGTGGCCGGGGTGGTGAGCAACTGTGGGATGCGCGCGACGACCTTCCGGACCCTGCCCGCCGTCTCCGCGTCGACCTTCTCGACCGACGACCAGATCGGATCGGGCCCGGGCGGTGCGCCGTCGGAGACCGTGCCCACCTGCGCGCCGACCAGGTCGCCCGGCGGGGTGGCGACCTCGCCGACGGCGGCCGGCGCTCGGGTCGGCGGTGTCGGTGTGAGGTGGGGGCGGCCCAGCGCCGGCATGTCGTCGGCGAACGCGCGAGCCGGCAGACCAGGACGCGTGCTAACCATTGTGGCCGGTCGTCGTTTCGTGCGGACCGGATCGAGTTGAGCCTCCGCGGGCCTGCGGCCCCGGTCCGGCTGCCGGCCCGGCTCGAGCGCGTCGCGCCCGGTCGGTGGGACAGTCAGCAGCGCCTCGTAAGTGGTCGGCCGGCCCTCCGGACCCAGCAGCAGCACGTGGGCGCCCGGCGTGGCCAGTGCCTGGGCCCAGGCGTCCGCGCCCACGCCCGGGGCAGCGGCGGGCCGGAGCATCGATCCGGCCACGCCGGGGTCGACGTACCGGGGCACGACCACGCCATCGCGGTCCTCGGTGACCAGCCAGAACACCCGGTCCGGCTCGTCCGGCACCCGAAACAGGGCACTCGATCCTGGCGCCCGGTGGACTGCCCGGTAGATCAGCTCGGCGTCGCCCACCGGGGTGAACGTGCCATCCAACGCGGTCGCCAGCCCGGCGGGATCGGGCCGAACGAGGAAGTCGGCGGGGATGGGCCCGTTCGCGACCCGACCGTGCAGGACAGCGAAGACGGCGAGGGCGGCGACGAGGCGGTCCGGGGCGCTCATCGTCGATGGTGTTCCCGAGGGCTCCACAGTGGCTATCCATCGTGCCAGCCGGGACACCGACGGCCCCGGGGTCGACGTCCGCGCGACAAGTGCCTCCACTCCCGCGGACCGCAGGATCTCCCAGCCGCGCTCGGAGAGACCTGCCGGGTCTTCCGGGGCTTGTGTCCGGAGCAATGGCGGTACCGGGCCGGCGGGGACCTCGACCACCCTCCCTGCGGTGTCCGGTCCGGCCAGGCCGACACCCTGCAACGTCTCCAGATGCGCGTTGAGCAGGAGCGTCAGCTCCGTCCGGGCTATCCGAACTGCCCTGCGCTCCCGGTACCGCCGCCGCGCTGGCGGACGTTGGCCGTCGTCGGACGGGTGTAGTGACGTCCAGGCAGCCCGGAGGCCCCCACCCGGCGTGGTCGGTCGGATCGCCTCCCAGGCGAGGGTCGCGGCTACGCCCGCCAGCGCGTCGGACCACTCGGGCGACGGCGGCGCCACGGAATCGTCATGGGTGGTCGTAGCGGTGCTGACCGCCGCGACGGGGTACGGCGTGGCGACGTTCGTCGGCCGGGCCGCCGAATGGTCGGTGGCGAGATGATGAGCCGGTGTCACCAGGACGTACTGCGCAGTGCCCGGAGCGGCGCGGAGACCCTGGTCGTCGATCCGAACGACCCGATCGCTGTCGCTACCGGCGACCGCCGCGGCGGGCAGGCGTACGGGCAGACCGAGCGCGTCCGCACGGGCGATCACTCCGGCCAGGTCCAGACCGGCCGAGGTCGCCGCCGACGGCGCTTCCACCATCTGCGCGACGACCGCTGGCGGCTGCGCCATCAGCGCGGCCAACGCTGCGGGGGACGTGAGCACGTCCGGAGCCACGTGGACCAGGTGCACACCCGGCAGCCGCTCAGCGGCGAGGACCTCGTCCGGCACCGGACCGGAGTCCAGGCTGAGGTATTGGCCCGATGGGACCCAGGTGGTGCTGAATTCGGGACACACCATGCCTGTAGCTGCCACGACCACCTCCTGGCCGGGAGGTTAACGGCTCATCTTTTCGATCTCATGACGGAGTTCGGGCGAGGCGGACCCGGCCAGGCGGCCGCCCTGGCGATCATCGACGACGATCGCTACTATCCGACATGGCTGAATTACTGAGCGTCAATAGGTGCTGGTAGCGGGCCCCGGACGCCGGCGATCCGACGTCGCCACGAATCGGGCACGGGCCTGTGGATCGCGCCGCCTCGACGAAGGGAAGCCGGATGACCGAGAGCGCGCAGACCACCGAGAGTCGAACCGTTCCGCCCGCGCGGGCGTACCCGTTCAGTGTGCCCGACCGCCTCGTCGTCGATCCCACCTACGGCGAGCTGCGCGAGACAGAGCCGATGACCCGGGTCAAGCTCCCCTACGGCGAGGAGGCGTGGCTCGCGACCCGGTACGAGGACGTCCGTACGGTCCTCGGCGACGTGCGGTTCGGCCGGGCCCCGGCCGTCCAGCGCGACGAGCCCAGGCTCACCCAGCGCCAGCAGTACAGCGGCATGCTGACCATGGACCCGCCCGACCACACCCGGCTGCGCCGACTGGTGGCGAAGGCGTTCACGGCGCGTCGGGTGGAGGCGCTACGACCCCGGGCGCAGGAGATCGCGAACGCGCTGGTGGACGACATGGTCCAGCTCGGGCCACCGGCCGACCTGGTGGAGCACGTCGCCACGCCGCTGCCGATCCAGGTGATCTGCGAGCTGCTCGGGGTCCCGTACGCCGACCGCGACCGTTTCCACACCTGGTCGGAGGCGATCGTCTCGACCACGTCGCTGCCCCTGGAGACGATCCAGGAATACCTGAACAGTCTCTGGGGCTACATCGGTGGTCTGGTCGCCGAGCGCCGCCGCGACCCGGGGATCGACGACCTGCTCGGAGCGTTGGTGCGGGCCCGCGACGAGAATCAGGATCGGCTCAGCGAGACCGAGCTGGTGGAGTTGGCCGGAGGTCTGCTCGCGGCCGGCCACGAGACCACGGTGACCCAGATCCCCAACTTCGTCTACGTCCTGCTGCACAATCCGGACCAGCTCGCTCGGCTGCGGGCCGATCCGTCGCTGGTCCCGGCCGCGGTCGAGGAGTTGTTGCGGTACGTGCCGCTCGGTGTCGGTTCGTCCTTCGCCCGGTACGCCAAGGAGGACGTCGAGGTCGGCGGGGTGCTGGTCAAGGCCGGTGAGCCGGTTCTCGGCTCACTGTCCTCGGCGAATCGGGACAGCACCGTCTTCGCCGACCCGGACCGCTTGGATTTCGGCCGCGAGCACAATCCGCACCTGGGCTTCGGGCACGGCGTACACCACTGCGTCGGCGCGCAGCTGGCCCGCATGGAGTTGCAGGTCGCCGTCGCCACCCTCGTGACCCGTCTGCCCGGACTGCGGCTCGCCGTACCGGAGGCCGAGCTGGAGTGGAAGCGCGGCATGTTGGTGCGGGGTCTGCTCGGCATGCCGGTGGCGTGGTGAGCACCGCCTGGCGGATCGGGGTGGACGCGGGTCGCTGCATCGGCACGAGCATCTGCGCCGGTACCGCGCCCGAGTACTTCCGCCTGGTCGGTGGCCTGTCCGCGCCGTTGGCCGACGTCGTCGACCCGGCCGAGGTCGTCCTCGACGCGGCCGACTCGTGCCCGGTGGAGGCGATCACGGTCCGCGACGCCACCGACGACCGGCTGCTCGCGCCGGGGGAGTGACCCGAGATCGATCGTGGCAGGAGCGGGGCCTCGGCGCAGGCGTTGGCATTGCCGCAGGTGCCGCCTATGGTGGGGACATGTCCCTCGTGACGTTCCGCTCTCCTGCCGTCACCGGTGTGGCGGCAATCGCGGCTGCCCACGAGGCGACGGCGGCGTTGCCGATGGTGGGGTTGCGGGTGCCCGTTGTCCGGGTGCACATCACGCCCACGTCCCGGCTGTCGAGCCCGGAGCGTACCGGCCGAGGCCCCCCGCGGAATCGTTGCAGCACGAAACGACCGCCAGGGCGAAGCTTCCAAGCTTCGGCCCTTTTCTTTTTCCCCGAAGGCAGAGGTAGACCATGAGCGTCGATCATCGAACTGTGAACCAGGGCTGGCTGGCTGATCTACGAGCCTCCCTGGCCGAAGACTTTGCCACGCAGACGGCTCGGCTGCGGGAACTGACCGAGCTCAACGCGGACACCGGCGACCCGAGCGAGGCCCACAACCGGGCCGCACTGCTGATGGCCACCCGCCGCAACATCGAGCAGATCACCGCCGCGCTGAGCCGCATCAGCGACGGCACCTACGGTGCCTGCACGAAGTGTCGCCAGAACATCCCTGCTGAGCGGCTCGAAATCCTCCCGCACGCGCAGTACTGCGTGTCCTGCCAGGCGAAGCAGAACGGCTGACCTGCGGTGGGGCTGCCGTGCCGCGCCGGGCACGGCAGCCCCACCGGGCCGTCACGCAGGAGCTGACTCCGCCACGGTGACGACGTCGAGGATTCCCAGGAATCCGGCAGGGGTCACGGCCTCGGAGCGGGTCAGGGTCAGGGAGCAGGTGGCGTCCGGGTCGTCAGGTGACTCGTACACGAGATCTCGCCGGCCGCCCGGATGGTGCGTGACCACGCCCACGCGGCGGCCGTCGGCGGTGGTGAACATGCGGCGTACCCCGATGCCGGGCAGCGGGGTCAGTTCGACAATCATGGGTACTCCAGCGAGCAGGACGGCACATTCGCGCAGCGGGCACGGTGACAGCGCGGCCGGCCATGGCGGCTGGCCGGGCGGCACCAGAAGGACCGGCGCGTGCCGAGGCGAGTGGATCAGGCGAGGCCCAGCGCACGGCGCGGGGGAGCACGATCCGCAGACCAGGCGGGCACACAACCGGGGGTCGCCCGCCGTGCGGAACGGAACACGATGCACAGCCCGATCGACCGGGTAGCCGAGAGCACCAGTACGAGCACGGCGAGCAGCAGCATCGTCGGCAGCGGCGCCCGCTCGCCGACGCGGCGAGGGCTGCGTCGATCGTGCATGCCCAAACCATAGCCGTCGCCCAGAGTGTGGACCACGTCCGTGAACCAGCGACGGCGCTCTACACTCCACCCTCGTGCCGACCACGACGACGACGCCGACCAGGTGCCCGGCCTGTGCTGGCGAGCTGGTCCTGCTGGATGCGCTGACGCAGGCCTGGTGCCCTGCGTGTCTCTGGAACCTGGACGTGTACGACCCCGCCCTGTCTCCGTGGCGCGGCACGACGGTTGTCGGACGGTGGGGGTTCCGGCGCGGGCTGGAGGTGGACCGGGCGACGCAGCGGGACCTGCTGGCCGACCCGGACGCGCGCCCGACTGGGACGTCGCCGGGTGAGGCCTGGCTGTTGGCGGTCTCCGTGGCGCTGGGCCTGCTGGGCGTGGCGGCGGTGGGCTACCTCGTCTGGCTCGTCGTGGCGAGCGGCCTGCCGCCGGGGGTGCGGCTGGCTCTGGCGGTCCCCGCTGTGCTCGTCCTGCTGCTGGTCAAGCCGTCGTTCGGGCGGGTGCCCAGGCACGGCGTGATCGCCGAGGGCGACGCCCCGCAGTTGCACCGTCTGGTCCGGGAGGTCGCGGATGCCGCCGGCACACCGGTTCCCGACGTGATCTGTGCGGACTTCGGCATCAACGCCGGTGTGGCGCGGCTGGGCTGGCGCCAGCGGTCGGTGCTCGTGATCGGGATTCCCCTGTGGGTGATGCTGTCGCGGCCGGCCCGGCTTGCGCTTCTGGCCCACGAACTGGGTCACCTCGCCAACGGCGATCCACTGCGGGTACGCAGGACCCTGCTGGCGAGAACGTTCGGTGCCCGGGCGGTAGCCGCGACCGGCGGGCGGAACCCGTGGCGGCGGGCCATTCACTCGACCGAATCGCTGGCCGTGGAGGGAGGCGCCGGCGTCGTCCTCTTCGGGATGATCGTCCATGGGATCGTCGCCCTGGTGAACGTCGCCGGCGCGACCGCGCAGCTGCTCGTCGACAGCGTGGCGATGCCCGACAGCCGCCGCGCCGAATATCGGGCCGATCTGGTGGCCCGCCGCGTCGCCGGCAGCGCGGCCTTCCTCCGGTCCTGCGAGACGGTCCTGGTCGCCGACCGCATCTGGCAGGACCTGTGGCATCTCGCGCCGCGCATCGACGCCGAGCAACTGGAGGCCATGGCCGCCGAGGCCCAGCAGCGCCTGGCTCCTGAGGTGCCGCTGGCCCGCCAGGTCAGCCGGCGAACCACCGATCTGTGGAGCACCCACCCCGGCGAAGACCAGCGGATGCGGCTGATCGAGGCTCTGCCCGAGGTTGACGGGGCCCTCGGTGTCGACGACATCCGTTGGCCGGAGGTCGACGCCGAACTCGCGCCCTGGCGGCGTACCGCACACAACGTCCTGCTGGGCACCCGGGACCGGTTCTGACGAGCACGCGTCACCAGGGCAGGCCCGGACGGCCCGCGCCGAGCCTGTCGTAACTACCCGGTCCGCAGCACGGCGAAGCGGAAGCCGACGCCGCGCATCGTGACGATCCAGTCGTCGTGGCCGAGTTTGCGTCGGAGGCTGCCGACGTGTGTGTCGACCGTGCGACTGCGCCGGTTCCACGGGTCGGCCCAGACCCGGGCCATGATCTCGTCGCGGGGAACGACCGTGCCGGCCCGGGCGACCAGAAGTTGCAGCAGATCGAACTCCTTGCCGGTCAGACCGAGGTCGCGGTCGCCGATGCGTGCCTGCCGGGTCACCGGGTCGAGACGCAGCCGCTGATCGGGAACGGTGAGCGGAACCGGTCCGGCTCCGCTCATACTGGCGCTGGCGCGGCGGACGATGGCCTCCACCCGCGCGACCAGCTCGCGGAATCCGTACGGCTTGTCGATGCAGTCGTCGGCGCCCGCCCGCAGCGCCCCGACCCGGGTGGCCTCGGTGCGATCGCTGCTCAGCGCCAGCATGGGCACATCGCTGGCGGCTCGGATGTCCGCGCACAGCCGCAGGCCGTCCCGGTCCGGCAGGTCGAGGTCGAGCACGACGACGTCGGCCCGGCGCGAATCTCGTACGGTTTCGGTGCCGGTCGTGACGCGGTGCACGTCATACCCCTGCCGGCGCAGGCTGTGGGCCATGCCGGGGGCCTCGGCCCGCTCGGCGAGAAGCACCCGCATGCTCGCTCCCTTGCCTCGTCGTGCGGTGTCGTTCCGGGGAAATAGTGTCACCGCAGCTTCGGGCCAACACATACTTTGCAAAGGTCTGACACAGATTTGGGCCGGAACTTCTCCGCCTTGACGGGCTACCCGTGGGTGAGCATTATGGAGAGTACCGCCAACCCTTTCCGACGCAATCATGCGCGCTTCGGCTGCGCCCGTAAATTGCTCGATGCAGAGACGCGGAATTCCCTGAGAAAGGACTGTGCCGATGCTGCGCAAGATTCTTGTCGCGAATCGCGGTGAGATCGCCGTCCGGGTGCTGCGGGCCTGCCGGGACGCCGGCCGTACGGGGGTCGCCGTCTACGCCGACCCCGACCGCGACGCTCCGCACGTGCGCTGCGCCGACGAGGCGTACGTGCTGCGCGGGGACGTCCCGGCCACCACCTATCTCGACGCCGACAAGATCCTCGCCGTCGCGCGGGAGTGCGACGCCGACGCCGTCCATCCCGGATACGGGTTCCTGTCCGAGAACGCGGACTTCGCCCAGGCCGTGGTGGACGCCGGGCTGACCTGGATCGGCCCACCGCCCGAGGCGATTCGCCGGCTCGGCGACAAGGTGACCGCGCGGCAGGTCGCGCAACAGGTCGGGGCCCCGCTGGTGGCGGGCACCCCAGGCCCGGTGACCGGCGTCGACGACGTGCTGCGGTTCGCCACCGAGCACGGGCTGCCGATCGCGGTGAAGGCGGCCTTCGGCGGCGGCGGTCGTGGCCTCAAGGTGGCGCACACGCTAAACGAGGTACCCGAGCTGTACGAGTCGGCGGTTCGTGAGGCCGTCGTCGCGTTCGGGCGCGGGGAGTGCTTCGTCGAACGTTATCTGCCCCGGCCCCGGCACGTGGAGACCCAGTGTCTGGCCGACCGGCACGGCGGCGTGGTCGTGGTGTCCACCCGGGACTGCTCGCTGCAGCGACGGCACCAGAAGCTGGTCGAGGAGGCGCCGGCGCCGTTCCTCTCCGACGCGCAGGTCACGCAGCTCCGGGAGTCGTCGAAGGCGATCCTGCGCGAGGCCGGCTACGTCGGCGCGGGCACCGTGGAGTTCCTCGTCGGCGCCGACGGCGCCGTCTCGTTCCTCGAGGTCAACACGCGGCTGCAGGTGGAGCATCCGGTGACCGAGGAGGTGACCGGCATCGACCTGGTCCGGGAGCAACTGCGGATTGCCGAGGGGGAGCCGCTCGGCTACGACGACCCGGTCCCGCACGGGCACGCCATGGAGTTCCGGATCAACGGCGAGGACGCGGGCCGCAACTTCCTGCCCGCGCCGGGCACGATCACCCGGTTCGCGCCGCCTTCCGGGCCCGGCGTGCGTCTGGACAGCGGGGTGCAGACCGGCACCGTGATCGGGCCGGCCTGGGACTCGCTGCTGGCCAAGCTGATCGTCACCGGGCGCACGCGCGCCGAGGTGCTGCAGCGGGCGGCGCGAGCGCTCGCCGAGTTCGAGGTGACGGGCCTGCCCACGGTCATCCCGTTCCATCGTCGGGTCGTCGCCGACCCGGCCTTCGCCCCCGAACTGACCGGCTCCGACCGGCCGTTCACCGTGCACACCCGGTGGATCGAGACGGATTTCGCGAACGACATCCCGCCGTACGCGGGCGGCGTCGAGGCCGCCGAGCCGCCGGACCGCGAGACGGTGGTGGTCGAGGTGGAGGGCCGGCGGCTGGAGGTGACGCTGCCGGCGGCACCGGTCGGCGCCGCGGCGCCGGTCGCGGCCGGGGCGGTCCGGGTGCGGCGAGGCCAGGACCGCCCCGCGAGCCGGGCCGGGTCCGGCGACGCGGTGACCGCGCCCATGCAGGGCACGGTCGTCAAGGTCGCGGTGGCCGACGGCCAAGCCGTCACGCCGGGGGAGGTACTGGTCGTCCTCGAGGCGATGAAGATGGAACAGCCGGTGACCGCGCACCGGGCTGGGGTCGTATGCGATCTGCGGGCCACCGTCGGGGACGCGATCGCGACCGGCGCCGCGATCTGCCGCGTCGTGGACTGAGCGGTCCGGGGCAGTTTGCATTCGCCGACGCGACCTTGCAGTTATCTGCACATGTTCCCGTTGACCCACGCGGTCGGTCTGGTGACGATGAAATGGCGTCACGAATAGTCGCTCTCACCATTCTTGCCCGATATTCATCAACCGATGAGGGAGCATGCATGGATCCCGAAGTAATTGTCGTGGGCGCCGGTCCCGCGGGGCTGATGCTGGCCGGGGAACTGCGGCTGGCCGGGGTCCCCGTGACCGTCCTCGAACGGCTCGCGGCGCGCACCGGGGAGTCCCGAGGGCTCGGGTTCACCGCACGCACGATGGAGGTGTTCGACCAGCGCGGCCTGCTGAGCCGCTTCGGCGACGTCGACATCAGCAACCAGGGCCACTTCGGCGGCCTGCCGATCGACTTCGGGCTGCTCGACGGCGCGCACCAGGCTGCCAAGACCGTGCCGCAGTCGCACACCGAGAGCGTGCTCGAGGAGTGGGCCGTCGGGCTCGGGGCGGACATCCGCCGAGGTTGGGAGGTCACCGCGATCGCCGACGAGGGCGACGTGGTGACGGCCCAGGTCCGCGGACCCGACGGGGAGCAGCGGCTGAGCGCGCGCTACCTGGTGGGCTGCGACGGCGGCCGCAGCACGGTCCGTAAGGCGGCCGGGTTCGACTTCCCCGGCACGCCCGCCACGATGGAGATGTTCCTGGCGGACGTCAAGGGCCTCGACCTTGCCCCGCGCATGATCGGTGAGACGCTCCCGGGTGGGATGGTGATGGTCGGCCCGCTGCCCGGCGGCGTCACCCGGCTGATCGTCTGCGAGCGCGGCGCGCCTCCGCAGCGGCGTACCGCCCCGCCCGAGTACGACGAGGTCGCCTCCGCCTGGAAACGGCTGACCGGCGACGACATCTCGCACGGCGAGCCGGTGTGGGTCAGCGCGTTCGGCGACGCCACCAGGCAGGTCACGCGTTACCGCAAGGGTCGGGTCCTGCTGGCCGGCGACGCCGCGCACATCCACCTGCCGGCTGGTGGCCAGGGTATGAACGCCAGCATCCAGGACACGGTGAACCTGGGCTGGAAACTGGCCGCGGTGGTCCGCGGCCGCGCGCCCGAACGCCTGCTGGACACCTACCACGACGAGCGGCACCCGGTGGGTCGACGGCTGTTGATGAACACCCGGGCCCAGGGCCTGCTGTTCCTCAGCGGCCCCGAGGTCCAACCGCTGCGCGATGTCATCACCGAACTCATCAGGTACCCGGAGGTCAGCCGGCATCTGGCCGGCATGGTCAGCGGCCTCGAGATCCGGTACGACGTCGGTGGCGGCACCAACCCGTTGCTCGGCGCACGGATGCCGCACGTGGCGCTCGTCGGCGACGTGGCCAGCAGCACCGCAGCGTTGCACGGAGGCCGGGGCGTGCTGCTGGACACCGAGGACAACGCCGCTCTGCGCCGCCGGGCCGCAGGCTGGCGGGACCGGGTCGACATCGTCACCGCGACCCCTGCCGGGCAGGCCGACATCCGGCGGCTCGCCGGCAGTACGGCGGTGCTGGTCCGGCCGGACGGCTACGTCGCCTGGGCCGCGCCCGGCAGCCACAGTGACCTGCCGGCGGCCCTGGACCGCTGGTTCGGCCCGTCGCGATGACCCGCCACGGCATCGCCGGCAGTCATCAGGAACAGCCAGGAGGAGACATGTACAGCACGCTCATCGTCGCCCGGATGGACCCGGGCAGCTCCGACGCCGTCGCCGAGGCGTTCGGCGCGTTCGACCGCACCGAGATGCCGCATCTGATGGGTACCCGGCGACGGCAGCTGTTCACCTACCGCGGGCTCTACTTCCACCTCCAGGACTTCGCGTCCGAGGAGGGCGACCGGCGGATCGAGGAGGCCAAGACGGACCCCCGGTTCGTCGCGATCAGCACCGACCTCAAGCCGTACATCCAGGCCTTCGACCCGGCCACCTGGCGCTCGCCGGCCGACGCGATGGCCACGCGCTTCTACCGGTGGGAGGCCTCGGCATGAGCCAGCGGCGTGTGGTGATCACCGGCATCGGCGTGCTCGCGCCCGGTGGCCTCGGCGCGAAGAACTTCTGGAGCCTGCTCAGTGAGGGCCGTACGGCCACCCGCGGCATCACGTCCTTCGACCCGGCGCCCTTCCGGTCCCGGGTCGCGGCCGAGATCGACTTCGATCCGGAGGCGCACGGCCTGAGCCCGCAGCAGATCCGCCGCATGGACCGCGCCGCCCAACTGGCCGTGGTGGCCGCGCGGGAGGCCGTCACGGACAGCGGGCTGGAACTGTCCGAACTCGACCCGCACCGCATCGGCGTCACCGTGGGCAGCGCGGTCGGGGCCACGATGGGACTCGACCAGGAGTACCGGGTGGTCAGCGACGGCGGACGGCTGGATCTCGTCGAGCACGAGTACGCGGTGCCGCACCTCTACAACTACTTCGTGCCCAGCTCGTTCGCCGCCGAGGTGGCCTGGTCGGTGGGCGCCGAGGGACCGGGCACGGTGGTGTCCACCGGCTGCACGTCCGGACTGGACGCGGTCGCCTACGCGGTCGAGTTGATCCGGGAGGGCTCCGCCGACGTCATGATCGCCGGGGCGACCGATGCGCCGATCTCACCGATCACGCTCGCCTGCTTCGACGCGATCAAAGCCACGACACCGCGCAACGACGACCCGGAGCACGCGTCCCGCCCGTTCGACGGCACCCGTAACGGGTTCGTGCTCGGCGAGGGCTCGGCGATCTTCGTACTGGAGGAGCTGAGCAGTGCCCGGCGACGGCGGGCGCACCTCTACGCCGAGATCGCCGGCTACGCCTCGCGGTGCAACGCGTTCCACATGACCGGCCTGCGGCCCGACGGCGCCGAGATGGCCGAGGCGATCCGGGTGGCGCTCGACGAGGCGCGGCTGGACGCCACTGCCGTCGACTACGTCAACGCGCACGGCTCCGGCACCAAACAGAACGACCGGCACGAGACGGCCGCCTTCAAGCGCAGCCTGGGCGACCACGCGTACCGGACGCCGGTCAGCTCGATCAAGTCGATGGTCGGCCATTCGCTGGGCGCCATCGGTTCCATCGAGATCGCCGCATCGGCCCTGGCCATGGAGCACAGCGTCGTCCCGCCCACGGCCAACCTGCGCACCCCCGACCCGGAGTGCGACCTCGACTACGTGCCCGTGACCGCCCGCGACCAGCGCATCGACACCGTCCTGACCGTCGGCAGCGGCTTCGGCGGCTTCCAGACCGCGATGGTGCTCACCAGGCCGGATCGGGGGCGGGCATGAGTGCGACCGCGGTGATCACCGGCCTCGGCGTCGCCGCGCCCACCGGTCTGGGCGCCGAGCGGCACTGGGACGCCACCCTGCGGGGCGAGAACGCGATCAGCACCATCGAACGGTTCGACGCACGCCGCTACCCGACCCGGCTCGCCGGCCAGATCACCGGCTACACCGCCGAGGAGCACCTGCCCAGCCGGCTGCTGCCGCAGACCGACCGGATGACCCGGATCGCCCTCACCGCCACGGACTGGGCGCTCGCCGACGCCGGCGTCCGCCCGGAGGAGTTCGACGACTACGACATGGGTGTGGTGACGGCCAGCTCGGCCGGCGGCTTCGAGTTCGGTCAGAACGAACTGCGGAAGCTGTGGAGCAAGGGCAGCCAGCACGTCAGCGCGTACCAGTCCTTTGCCTGGTTCTATGCCGTCAACAGTGGCCAGATCTCGATCCGCAACGGCATGAAGGGCCCCAGCGGCGTGGTCGTGAGCGACCAGGCGGGCGGGCTGGACGCGCTGGCCCACGCCCGCCGGCAGATTCGCCGCGGCACCCCGGTCCTGGTCACCGGCAGCATCGACGCCTCGGTGTGCCCGTGGGGGTGGGTGGCCCAGATCGCCGGTGGCCGCCTGAGCACCGAGCCTGATCCCGACCGCGCCTACCGGCCGTTCGACGCGGACGCGTGCGGGCAGGTGCCCGGCGAGGGTGGCGCCGTGCTGATTCTCGAGGACCTCGGCGCGGCCCGGCGGCGCGGTGCTCGGATCTACGGCGAGATCGCCGGGTACGGTGCCGCGCTCGATCCGCCGCCGGGCAGCGGTCGCGGGCCGAACCTGCGCCACGCGATCGACCTCGCCCTGGCCGACGCCGGGGCCGCTCCCGCCGACATCGACGTGGTCTTCGCCGACGCCTCCGGACTGCCGGCCGAGGATCGCGCCGAGGCGGACGCGATCACCGCCGTCTTCGGCCCCCGGGGTGTCCCGGTCACCGTCCCCAAGACCATGACCGGGCGGCTCAACTCCGGCGCGGCACCGCTCGACCTGGCGACGGCCGTGCTCGCCATCGCCGAGGGCCGGATTCCGCCCACGATCAACGTCACGCCGGCCACGGAGTACCGGCTCGATCTGGTCATCGGGGAACCGCGTCCGGCGCTGGTGCGTGCCGCCCTGGTGCTCGCCCGCGGCCACGGCGGCTTCAACGCCGCGATGGTCGTCCGGGCCGTCGCTTCCTGATCTTCTTCCCGCTCAGAGCCGGCCCGCCGGGCCAGCTCCCGCACGACGGAGGACATCTTGCAGATCAATCTGGACGACCTGCGGCGCATCCTGCGCGAGGCGGCCGGCGCCGACGAGGGCACCGACCTCGACGCGGAGATCCTCGACCACACCTTCATCGAGCTCGGCTACGACTCGCTCGCCCTGCTCGAGACGGCCGGGCGCATCGAGCGCGAGTACCACGTCGCCCTCGACGACGCCGTGGTGGTCGAGGCCGAGACCCCACGGGCGCTGCTCGACGTCGTCAACGCCCAGCTCGCCTGACCCACCCGCCCGCGAAAGGAACCACCATGTCGCAGCAGCAGCGCGTCGTGCTCGTCTCGGGCGCGACAAGCGGTATCGGCCTCGCGATCGCCCGTAGCCTGGCCGCGCAGGGCCACCGGGTCTACCTCGGCGCCCGCAACGCGGAGAACGTCGCCACCACGGTCAAGCAGCTGACCGAGCAGGGTCACACCGTCGGCGGCAGCGCGCTGGACGTGCGCTCCGGGGAGTCGGTAGGGGCGTTCGTGCGGGCCGCGGTCGCCCACTTCGGCCCGGTCGACGTGCTCGTCAACAACGCCGGGCGCAGCGGTGGCGGTGTCACCGCCGACATCACCGACGAGCTGTGGGAGGACGTCGTGGAGACGAACCTCACCAGCGTCTTCCGGATGACCCGGGAGGTCCTCACCACCGGGGGTCTGCGCGACCGGTCGTGGGGCCGCATCATCAACATCGCCTCCACCGCCGGTAAGCAGGGCGTGGTGCTCGGCGCCCCGTACTCGGCGTCCAAGCACGGGGTGGTCGGGTTCACCAAGGCGCTGGGAAACGAGCTGGCGCCTACCGGCATCACGGTCAACGCGGTCTGCCCGGGCTACGTGGAGACCCCGATGGCCCAACGGGTGCGCCAGGGCTACGCGGCCGCGTACGACACCACCGAGGACGCGATCCTCAGCAGGTTCGAGGCGAAGATCCCGCTCGGGCGCTACTCCACCCCCGAGGAGGTCGCCGGGCTGGTCGGATACCTGGTCTCGGACACCGCCTCCTCGATCACCTCCCAGGCCCTGAACGTCTGCGGCGGCCTGGGCAACTTCTGAGCCACGGAGGACGACATGACCACCCGTCAGGTAGAGCACGAGATCGTCGCCGAGGCCCCGGCGTCCACCGTCTACGACCTGATCGCCCAGGTCGGGAACTGGCCGCGGCTCTTCCCGCCGACCATCTACGCCGAGCAGGTGGAGGCCGGCGACGGTGCGGAGCGGATCAGGATCTGGGCGACCGCCAACAACACCGCCAAGACCTGGACCTCGCGCCGGACCCTGGACCCCGAACGGCTGACGATCGGATTCCGCCAGGAAATCTCGGCGCCGCCGGTGGCCGCCATGGGCGGCACCTGGAAGATCGAGCCGCTGACCACCACCCGCTGCCGCATCCGACTGCTGCACGACTACCGCGCGGTCGACGACGAGCCGGACTCGCTGCGCTGGATCGACGAGGCCGTGGACCGCAACTCGCGCTCCGAACTGGCCGCGCTACGGGCCAGCGTCGAGGCGACGGTCGCCGACGCCGGACTGTCGTTCTCGTTCGAGGACACGGTCCGCGTCGACGGCTCGGCCAAGGACGTCTACGACTTCATCAACGAGGCCGGGTTGTGGGAGCAGCGGTTGCCGCACGTCGCCCGGGTCACGCTCACCGAGGACACTCCCGGGCTGCAGGTGCTCGAGATGGACACGCGGGCGCGGGACGGCTCCACGCACACCACCAAGTCGTACCGGGTGACGCTGCCGTACCACCGGATCGCCTACAAGCAGGTGACTCTGCCCGCGCTGATGACCCTCCACACGGGCGTGTGGACGTTCACCGACGACGACCAGGGCGTGACCGCCACCTCGCAGCACACGGTCGTCCTCAACCCGGCCGCCATCGCCCGGGTGCTGGGCGAGGACGCGACAGTCGACGACGCCCGGACGTACGTCCGCGAGGCGCTGAGCGCGAACAGCCGGGCGACCCTGGGGCACGCCAAGGATTACGCCGAGAAGAAGCGCTGACCATGGCCACCCCCGGACGGGAGTGCGAGGTGCTCGTCGTCGGCGCCGGCCCGGTCGGGCTCATGCTGGCCGGGGAACTGCGGCTCGCCGGCGTCGAGGTGGCGGTCGTCGACCGGCTGCCCGCGCCGACCAGCGAATCCCGGGCCTCGACCCTGCACGCCCGCACGATGGAGCTGCTGGACAACCGGGGCCTGCTGGCCCGCTTCGGCACGTTGCCCAACGACGTGATGGGCCACCTCAGTGGCATCCCGCTGAGCCTGGACCTGGACACGCCGTACCCCGGGCAGTGGAAGGTGCCGCAGACCCGGACCGAGGCGATTCTCGGGGAGTGGGCCGGTGACCTCGGCGCGCACGTCGCGCGGAGCCGCGAGCTCGTCGGGTTGACCGAGCGGGCCGGCACGGTGGAGGCCGTCGTCACCGGTCCCGCCGGCACCGCGACCGTGCGCGCCCGTTACGTCGTCGGCTGCGACGGTGAGGACAGCACCGTCCGCCGCCTGGCCGGGATCGACTTCCCTGGTCACGGCACCGCGCGGGAGATGATCCGGGCCGACGTGGCCGGCATCGACATCCCGAACCGCCGGTTCCAGCGTCTCCCGGCCGGGCTGGCGATCGCGGCGCGTTCCCGCGACGGGGTGACCCGGGTGATGGTGCACGTCTTCGACCGGCGGGACACCGGCCGGCGGGACGCGCCCGACTTCGCCGAGGTCTGTGCCGACTGGCAGGCGGTGACCGGCGAGGACATCAGCGGTGGCACGCCGTTGTGGGTGAACGCCTTCGGTGACGCCTGCCGGTTGGCAGCCCGATACCGGCGGGGCCGGGTGCTGCTCGCCGGGGACGCGGCCCACCAGCAGATGCCGATCGGCGGACAGGCGTTGAACCTGGGCGTGCACGACGCTGTCAACCTCGGCTGGAAGCTGGCCGCGGTGGTGCGGGGCCGGGCCCCGGAGCGACTGCTGGAGACCTACCACGACGAGCGGCACGCGGTCGCCGCCCGGGTTCTCACCGGCATCGAGGCGCAGGCGGCGCTGCTGCTCGGCGGTCCCGAGGTGGAGCCCGTGCGGGAGGTACTCGCCGAGCTGGCTGCCTACGAGCCGGTCCGACGGCACCTGGCCGCCACGATCTCCGGATTGGACGTGCGCTACGGCGCTGACAGGGATGACCAACCGCTGCTCGGTGGCCGGCTGGCCCCCGTCGCCCTGCGGACCGCATCCGGCCCGACCACCTCGGCCCGACTGCTGCGCGACGGCCGAGGGCTGCTGCTGATCCCCGCGTCCGACGACGACCGAAAGGCCCGTCTGGTCCGGGCCGTCCACGGGTGGCGGGACCGCGTCCAGGCGGTCCCCACCGAGGCGGCCCCTGGTCTGCCGGACCCGGTGCTCGTGCGGCCCGACGGCCACGTTGCCTGGACCGCACCCGACGGCACCGCCGGGCTGACCGAGGCCCTCGAACGCTGGTTCGGGCCGTCCGCGCCCGATCACCTCACGGAAGGAACCACAATGGATCGACTGGCTGGCAAGACAGCCCTGGTCACCGGTGCGAGTCGGGGTATCGGCCGCGCGATCGCGGTGCGCCTGGCCGCCGAGGGGGCCCTCGTCGCGGTGCACTACACCGCCCGCGCCGACGCCGCCGAGGAGGTCGTCGCGACCATCGAGAAGGACGGCGGTCGCGCTTTCGCTGTCCGCGCCGAACTCGGGGTCAGCGGCGACGTCCACGAGCTGTTCCTCGCCCTGGAAGAAGGCCTCAAGGAGCGCACCGGCGACACCCGACTCGACATCCTGGTCAACAACGCCGGCCAGATGGGCGGGGTGGCGCCCGAGGAGACCACGTCCGAGCAGTTCGACAGGCTGTTCGCGGTCAACGCCAAGGCGCCGTTCTTCCTCATCCAGCGCGCCCTGCGCAACCTCGCCGCCGGTGGCCGCATCGTCAACATCTCCTCCGGGCTGACCCGGGTCGCCAACCCCTCGGAGATCGCGTACGCGATGACCAAGGGCGCGGTCGAGCAGCTCAGCCTGCACTTCGCGAAGCACCTGGCACCACGTGGCATCACCGTGAACAGCGTCGCGCCGGGCATCACCCGCAACGGCAACCCGGTTTTCGACATCCCCGAGGCGGTGGAGCAGATGGCGCAGCTGTCGGCGTTCCAACGGGTCGGCGAGCCGGAGGACGTGGCCGATGTGGTGGCCTTCCTGGCGTCCCCGGACGGCCGCTGGGTGACCGGTGCCTTCCTCGACGCGACCGGGGGCACGCTGCTCGGCTGAGCCGCCCCGCCGCCCTCCGTTCCGGGAGCTTCCGATGCGAACCTCTGCCCGCTGGGCTCTTCTGCTGGTGCTGGCCGGCACCATGCTCATCGACTCTCTCGAGGTGTCGATGATGGTCGTGGTGCTGCCCTCGGCCGGCCGCTCCCTGAACCTGGCGGTGACGCAGGTGCAGGCCCTGGTCACCGGGTTCGCGCTCGGCTTCGCCGCGCTGTTGCCGCTCGGTGGCCGGGCCGTGCACCGGTTCGGCCGACGGCGGGTGTACCTCGGCGCGCTGTTGCTGTTCGCCGCCGCCTCGGTGCTCGGTGGCCTGTCCGCCGACTTCCCGCTCATCGTGGCCACCCGCGTGGTCAAGGGGTGCTGCGCGGCGCTGACCGCACCGGCAGGGCTCACCATCATCGCCACGGCCTTCCCGCCGGGCCGGGAGCGCGACCGGGCGATCTCGGTCTACACGATCGTGGCCGCTACCGGCTTCACCGGTGGGCTGCTGTTGGCCGGGGCCGTGGGCGCGGCGGACTGGCGCTGGACGCTCATCGCTCCGGCGCCGGCGGCGCTCCTGCTGTTCCTGCTCGGGCTGGCCGTCCTTCCGGACGTCGCCGCGCCCCCACCGGTACGCCTCGGCGCGGGTGCGGTCGCCGCCGCGCCAGGGCTGCTGCGCGCGATGGCCGGGGCGGCCACGCTCAACGGCTCGTACCTGGGTCTGCTGCTACTGGCCACGGTGTGGCTACAGAGCAGTGCGGGCTGGTCGCCGCTGCGGACGGCAGTGGCGCTCCTGCCCGTCAGCGTGCCACTCGCGCTGGCCGCACCGTTCTCGGGCCGGGTGGTCAACCGGTTCGGTGTCCGCTGGCCGATCCTGGCCGGGGCAGTCACCGTCTGTCTGGGTTATCTGGTGTTCGGGCGGGTCCTGCGGCCGGGGCCCGTCGACGCGTCCGCGGTGCTGCTCCCGCTGCTGCTCGTGGGCATCGGGTTCGCCCTGAGCTTCACCGCCCTCAACGTGCAGACGGCCACCGCCGTGCCGCCCGAGCAGCGCGCCGCGGCCACGAGCCGGTACCAGACCGCGGTGCAGGCGGCCGCGGTGGTGGTGCCGTTGGCGGTGGCCGTCCTGCTGAGCTGGTCCGCCCCGCAGGCGCTGTGGCTCGTGATCGCCCTCGGCTCGCTCGGTGTGGCGGTTGCCGTCACGGGCCTGCTGCGACCGGCCAGGGCCGCCGGATATCCCCTGCCCACCCCCATCCGTACCGAGCACAGGAGTTAGCCGTATGACAACCGCCACCGATCCGGTTCGTCCGGGCGCGGACGAGCTCTCCCGGATGAAGGACGAGATCCGCCGTGGCCCCGACCCGGCGGCCACCGAACGCCAGCACGCCAAGGGCAAGCTGACCGCGTACGAACGTATCGACCTGCTGCTCGACCCGGGGTCGTTCCACGAGGTGGAGGCGCTGCGCCGGCACCGGGCCACCGGCTTCGGTCTGGAGGACAAACGCCCGTACACCGACGGTGTGGTGACCGGCTGGGGCACCGTGCACGGACGCACGGTCTTCGTCTACGCCCACGACTTCCGCATCTTCGGCGGTGCCCTCGGCGAGGCGCACGCAACCAAGATCCACAAGATCATGGACATGGCCCTGGCGGCTGGCGCCCCGTTGGTGTCGCTCAACGACGGCGCCGGCGCCCGCATCCAGGAAGGGGTCGCGGCGCTGGCCGGGTACGGCGGCATCTTCGAGCGCAACACCCGGGCTTCGGGCGTCATCCCGCAGCTCAGCGTCATGCTGGGGCCGTGCGCGGGCGGGGCGGCCTACTCGCCGGCGCTCACCGACTTCGTGCTCATGGTGCGCGGCACCGCGCAGATGTTCATCACCGGCCCCGACGTCGTGCAGGCGGTCACCGGCGAGGTCATCACCCACGACGGCCTCGGCGGCGCCGACGTGCACGCCGGGTCGTCAGGGGTCGCTCACCTGGCGTACGACGACGAGCGCGCCTGCCTGGCGGACACCCGGTATCTGTTGTCGCTGCTGCCGTCCAACAATCGCGTGCTCGCACCGGCGGTGCCCTGCGACGATCCCGGGGATCGTCCCAACGACGGCCTGCTCGACCTGGTGCCCGAGGATCCCAGCCGCGGTTACGACATCCGGTCCGTGATCGAGGAGATCGCCGACGACGGCGAGTACTTCGAGGTGCATCCCGACTTCGCCGGCAACGTCGTGTGTGCGCTGACGCGGTTCGGCGGCGAGGTCGCCGGCGTCGTCGCCAACCAGCCGGCCGTGCTCGCCGGCGTGCTCGACATCCATGCCAGTGAGAAGGCGGCGCGGTTCGTGCAGTTCTGCGACGCGTTCAACATCCCGCTGGTGACTCTTGTCGACGTGCCCGGCTTCCTGCCCGGTGTGGACCAGGAGCACGACGGCATCATCCGGCACGGGGCGAAGCTGCTGTACGCGTACTGCAACGCCACCGTGCCGCGCATCTCGATCGTGCTGCGCAAGGCGTACGGCGGTGCCTACATCGTCATGGACTCACGCTCGCTCGGCGCTGACCTCGCCTTCGCCTGGCCCGGCAACGAGATCGCGGTGATGGGCGCCGAGGGGGCGGCCAACGTCATCTTCCGGCGCGAGATCCAGGCCGCCGACGACCCGGAGGCGGTACGACAGCAGAGGGTCAAGGAGTACCGGACCCAGCTCATGCACCCCTACTACGCGGCCGAGCGCGGGCTGGTCGACGACGTGATCGACCCGCGCCAGACCCGGCAGACCGTCGTCCGCGCGTTGGCCATGCTGCGCGACAAGCACCGCGACCGGCCGTCGCGCAAGCACGGCAACCCGCCGCAATGAGCACCGCAAGCACCCCCACCCACGTCCGTGTCGAGCGGGGACAGCCGAGCCCGCAGGAACTGGCCGCCGTGGTCGCGGTCCTGCTGACGCGTCGCGTCGCCTCCCCGGCTCCCGCCCCGGCGTCCCGTGACCGGACCGCGGGCTGGCACCGGCACGGGCTGATCGCGGAACAGTACTGCCCGCGGAGCTGGCGCACCGCCGCACGGGCCTCGGACCGAGAAGGAGAACTGCGATGAACGATCAACGGACCGTGCTGGTGACGGGGGCGACCGGCAACGTCGGCCCACACGCCGTCAGTCAGTTGCTGGCGGCCGGCGCCCGGGTGCGGGCGCTGGTGCTCGCCGACGACCCGAACGTGGATCGCCTCCCCGCCGGCGTGCAGCTGTGCACCGGCGACCTGGCGGACCCGGACAGCCTCGACGCGGCCCTGGACGGAGTGGACGGCGTCTTCTGGATGTGGCCGTTCTTCTCGCTCAGCACCGCCACCGCCCCGGCGGTGCTGAAGAAGATGGAGCAGCAGGTCGACCGGGTCGTGGTGGTCTCCTCGGTCGGCGTCCACATCGGACTGGAGCCGGTCGACAACAACTGCCACGCCTACCTGGAGCACCTCCTCGAGCAGAGCACGCTGACCTGGACCTTTCTGCGCACGACCGGCTTCATGGCCAACGCCCTGGGCTTCGCGGCGCAGATCCGCGGCGACGGGCGGGTGGTCCGCTTCCCGTACGGGGACGCCGCCCGCACCTCCGTGCACGAGGCCGACCTGGCTGCGGTCGGGGTACGGGCGCTGCTCGACGACGGGCACGAGCACCGTAGATATCTGGTGTCCGGCCCGGAGGTGCTGACCCAACGCGAGCAGGTCGAGATCATCGGTGAGGTCGTCGGTCGCCCGCTCCAGTGGCAGGACGTACACGCCGAGGAGGCCCGGCGGCAGATGGTGGCGACCGGCTGGCCCCCGTCGTACGCCGACGGCGCCCTCGACTACTTCGCGATGCTGACCAAGGAGTCGGAGGTCGGGTCCACCGTGGTGGCGGAGGTGACCGGGCAGCCCGCCCGGACGTTCCGCCAGTGGGCGCACGAGCACGCTGCGGCGTTCCGCTGAGCGGGGCGGACATGGGACACTTCGCCGCCTTCGACATCTTCCGCCTCGCCGAGCCGGCGGACGCCGGGGAGGTCGTTGCCGCGCTGGCCGCCGTCGTGGACGCCCGCGCGCGGACCACCCCCGGATTTCTGCTCTCCCGGGTGCATCTGACCCTCGACGGCTCGACGTTGGTGCACCACACCCGGTGGACCAGTGAGCGGAACTACCGCCTCTGGTGTCCCGACGACGCCGCGGTCGGAGAGCCGGGCCCCCCGTACCGGCATGCGGCGGTGCGTACGGCCGTCACCGTGACCGGCATCGCGGCCGGCGGAATCCAGGGTCCAGCCGTCGGCCAGCCCCCACGGGTGGCGGCGGTCGCGATCCGACACTTCGCCGGCCCCGAACCGGCGGCGGCGGTGCTCGGCCTGCTGCACCGTTCCGGGCAGTGGAAGCGCGATCATCCCGGGTTCATCGCCGCCGACGTCTGCCTCAGCGCCGACGGCCGGACGTTCGTCAACTATCCGGCGTGGACCGGGCGCAGCGCGTACGAGGCGTGGATGGCCGATCCGCGCATCAGTGCTGGTCAGGCCGAGGTCGCGCGGCTGGAGCTGGCACCCCCGCAGTACTTCGTGTGCACCGTGGAGCACGAGGTGGTGGGGCACCACATCAGCCCGCAACGGTGACCGCGATGGCTCCACCGGTAGAGGAGCGCCTCACTCGATCTGCAGGCGGCGCGGGCCGGCACCCTGCCGGCCCAGCACGTCGTACGGGTTGACCAGGACGCACCTCTCCAGGGTCAGGCAGCCGCAGCCGATGCAGTCGATCAACTCGTCGCGCAGTTTGAGTAGCTGGGCGATGCGCCGGTCGAGGTCGGTCCGCCACTCCTCCGACAACTGCACCCACTGCTCCTGACTGGGCGCCCGGTCCGTCGGCAGGATGCTCAGCGCCTCGGCGATCTCGGTGAGCGGGATGCCGACCCGCTGGGACACCCGGATGAACGCCACCCGGCGCAGCGTGTCGCGCGAGTAGCGACGCTGATTGCCCGGGGTGCGACGGCTGCGGATCAGCCCCTCGCGTTCGTAGAAGCGCAGGGCCGAGGTGGAGACGCCACTGCGCCGGGCCAGCTCGCCGACCGTCAGCTCCTTGGCGATGGGGGACATCTGCGTCATGCCCGCCAGCGTATGCCCTGTCGATTCTTTGCATTTCTTGACGTGGCTCTGGCACGGGTGCCGTTGCTGGTGCCGGAGTCGACAACCAGACTCGGTCCGAATGGTTCCGGAGGGACGTAAACAATGGATACCTTGCCTGCTCCGCTGTTCAGTGCGACGTATTTCCAAGACCCCTATCCGACGCTCGGATGGCTGCGCGACACCTCGCCGGTGCACGAATTCGCGTTCCCGGTCGGCGGCGTGCGTACCTGGATCGTGACCCGCTTCGACGACGTGCGGACGCTCCTGGCCGACCAGCGGTTCAGCTCCGAGGGCGGCACCTGGGGCAACCCGGAGTTCCAGGCGGCGGGCCTGGTCAGCGGGGCCGGCAGTGTGCTCGAGAAGGCGGTCACGGTGGTCGACCCGCCGGCACACACCCGCCTGCGGCGGTTGGTGATGAGCGCGTTCACGCCGAGTCGGATCGCCCAGTGGCAGACCGTTGTCGAGAAGGCTGTGGCGGCGGCGCTCGACCGTTGCGAGGCGCGCGGCTCGTTCGACGTGATGGAGCACTACGCCGGGCCGGTCTCGTCCGCCGTGATGGGCGAGATCCTGGGCCTGCGCATCGACCGCCACGAGCAACTCGTGCAGGCGCTCGCCCAGGCGTTCCCGTCCGACGACGCGCAGATGGCCCAGGTCGCCGAGGGCTTCGCCCGGATCTGTGACTACGCCGCCGACCTGGTCGCCGAGAAGCGCCGGCGGCCGGACGACGACCTGACCACGGCGCTGCTGCAGGCGCGCGAGGACGGGGACCAGCTCTCCGAGGAGGAACTCGTCGCCACCGTCGCGGCCATGATCCTGGCCGGCAGCGACACCATCCGGGCCTTCGTCGGCAACGCGGCACTCGCCCTGCTCGACCACCCGGACCAGCGCGACCTGCTGGTCGAGCGGCCCGGCATCGAGGAATCGGCGGTCGAGGAACTGCTCCGGTACGAGGGCGCGCTCAGCACGGCGCTGTTCCGGGTCACGACCGAGGAGCTCACGTTCGCGGGCACGGTGCTGCCGGCCGGCGCTCCGGTGATCGCTGCCCTCCTGTCGGCCAACCGCGACCCACGCCAGTTCGACGAGCCGGACCGTCTCGATCTGACCCGGACCCGGCTGCGCCACGTCGGGCTCGGCCACGGCCTGCACAACTGCCTCGGTGCGGCGCTGGCCCGGTTAGAGGGACGGATCGCCATCCCGGCGCTGTTCCGCCGGTTCCCCCAGCTGGACCTCGCCGTTGCCCGGCAGGACCTGCGCTACATCGAGAACTGGGCGATGCGCCGCCTGGTCACGCTGCCGGTACGGACGACGGGCACGCAACGGTGATCTCCGGCGACCGGGAGACCGAAGCCACCGTGCACGTGAACCCGCGGCTGTGCCGCGGCACCGGGCTGTGCCAGGCGATGTCGCCAGCGCTGTTCCGGCTGACTGCGGCCGGTCATGCCGTGGCCGTCGAGGCCCGGTTGACCGGCCCGGAAGAACTCGAAACCGCCCGTTCTGTCGCGGACTGCTGCCCGATGGGAGCCGTCGAGCTCACCGTCGGGCCAGCCACCGGCGGATCGGGCCGACCGGAGAGGTGAGCCATGACGTTGACCCAACCGACGGCGCAGGAGGCCGAGGCCATCCTCGCGGCGTTGTGGGAGCGTAACTACGACCCCCTGACGACCGAGTTGATCGGCCGGTTGCCGCTCGGGCCCGGCGCCCGCTGCCTCGACATCGGCGCCGGCGCCGGCTCGATGACGAAATGGCTCGCCGCGCGGGTTCCGCAGGGATCGGTGCTCGCCGTCGACGTCAACACCGATGGCCTCGACGACGTGCGCGTCCCCGGGGTGACGGTGCGGCAGGGCGACATCGAGACCGAGCAGTTCGCGCCCGGATCGTTCGACTTCATCCTGGCCCGTGGGGTGTTCTCGGTCCTCAAGAGCCCCGACGAGCTGCTGAGCCGGGCCGTGCGGTGGCTGGCTCCGGGCGGTTGGGTGCTTGTCGAGGACTTCTACTTCATGCCGGCCGAGGACGCGGCCACCCCGCTGGGTCACCGGGTCATCGAGGCCTACCTGCGTGCGTTCCGGGCACAGGGTGCTGACATGCGGTTCGCCCGCCGGCTGCCGGCCCGGCTGGCCGCCGAAGGGCTCGCCGGGGTGGACTTCCACCTGCGGCCGCTCGGCCCCGGTCAGGGGCAGTACGAGAACGAGCTGATGCGTCGCCGGCTTGAGCTGCAGGGCCAGCCGCTGGTCGACAACGGCTGGGTCAGCGCGCAGGACCTGGCCGACTTCGTCGCCACCATCGAGGCGCCGGCGTCCCGGGATGTCACGACCCTGCTCTTCTCGGTCTGGGGCCAGCGACCACCGGTCTGACGGAACTTGACTTCATCCTTGGTTCAGCTTCTACGGTGTGAATGTCCGTGATTGCACTGCGAAACCGAGGAAAGGAGCCTGGCGTGCACCCTCCCGACAGCCCCGGCCGGACGGCGGGACCGCCCCCGGGCGCGCAGGCAGCGGTCCTGGTCCTTGCGGGCATGCTGACGATCATGGCGGGAGCGGTCGTGTCACCCGCCATTCCCGGCATCCGGGCCGCGTTCGCCGACACGGCCGACGCCGACCTGCTGTCCCGCATGATCACCAGCACCCACGCGCTGGCGATCGTGGTGTTCGCCCCGTTCGCTGGCGCGCTGTCCGAGCGGATCGGGCGGAAGCGGGCTCTGGTCATCGGCATGCTCGCGTTCGCCCTGGGCGGCAGCTCCGGGTTCTACCTGTCCGACCTCTACAGCATCCTGGTCGGTCGGATCGTGCTCGGCCTCGGGGTCGCGCTCGTGATGACCACCAGCGTCGCCATGGTGGCCGACCTCTACGAGGGGTCCCAGCGGCAGCGGTTGCTCGGCCGGCAGACCTCCGCCGGGGCGTTCGGTGGAGTGCTCCTGCTGGTCGGCGGTGGCGCGCTGGCCGGGCTGGGCTGGCGCAGCGTCTTCCTGGTCTACCTGCTCGGCGCGGTGCTCGCCGTCGCCGCGCTGCGCTACCTGCCCGGTGGTGCCCGCCCGCCCGGCTCCGCCGACAGGGACGCCGGCTCCGGCGTCCCCGCCCGGCGCTGGTGGCCGGTGGGCATCACCGCGGCGCTCGTCGCGATGCTGCTCGGTCAGGTCGCGTTCTACTCGGTACCGGTGCAGGTGCCGTTCCTGGTGGAGAACGACTTCCACGCGACCTCGATCGCCACCGGCGCGGTCATCGCGGTGCAGACCCTGACCACCGGCCTGGTGTCGCTGCGCTTCGCCGCGATCCGGCGGCTGGCCGGTGAGTACGTGCTCGTCGCCGTGGCCTTCGCCGCGATCGGAGCCGGTTATCTGGTGCTGTTCGCGGCCCCGCACGTCGTCGTGCTGGGCGTGGGCACCCTGGTCATGGGCGTCGGTCTGGGCATCCTGATGCCGACGCTGAACAACTGGGTGGTCAACACCGCGCCGGAGGACTCCCGTGGCCGGTACGCCGGCTTCCTGACCACCGCCCTGTTCCTGGGTCAGTTCCTGGCGCCGATCGTGACCCAGCCGGCCGTGAGCCGCCTCGGCATCCAGCCGCTGTTCCTGATCATCGCGACCGGCGCGCTGATCGTCGCCGCCGGCTACCTCGCCGCGTCCCGGCGTCGTGCCCGCGCGGACGCCGAACCCGACACCGACCGGGCCGACGTGCTCGCGTCCCGACTCGACCAAGGATCTCCCCATGCCCGCTGACGCCGACCGCTCGACGCGGGTCGAGTTCGTCCTCGACCTCATCTGCGTGCACTCGTACCTGGCCTTCACCCGCTTCGAGAAGGCCGCCGCCCGTCGGCGCGCGGACGGCCGGACGATCGAGGTGACGTTCCGGCCGTTCCAGATCGACGCCGGGGCCCCCGAGGAGGGCGAGCCGCTGACCGAGCGCCACCGCCGGGACTTCGGTGCCGCTGCTGAGGAGATGGTGCAGCGCATGACCGGCACCGCCGCCCGCGACGGCCTCAGCCTCGACTTCGGCCGGGCCGTCTTCGTCAACACGTTCCGGGCCCACCTGCTGCTGGCGACGGCGCAACGACAGGGGCGGGCGGAGGCGGCCGCGGAACGGCTGTTCCGGGCCTACTTCAGCGAGGGCCGCAACATCGGAGATCCGGACACGCTGGACGAACTAGCCGCCGACGCCGGTGTCACGCCGGTGACGGCCGGCGGAAGCGGTCCCGGACCGGACGAGGTCGCCGCCGCCCTTCTCGCAGTGCGGGAGCGAGGCGTCACGTCGGTGCCGCTGGTGCGGGTGGACGACGGCCCGGAGCTGTCCGGCGCCCGCTCGGAAGACGAGTACCTGGACGCGCTGTCCCCGACCAGGTGACGCGCGTACCGCCACCGATCACGCCCCCAGACGAAAGGAACACCCGCACATGGCTTCCCTGCGGCTCGCAGTGATTTGCGGCAGCGTCCGCGACGGCCGGTTCGGTCCCACGGCCGCCCGGTGGATCGCCGACCAGGCCGGCAGTCGTGACGATCTCGAGGTCGACTACATCGATCTGATCGACCATCCGCTGCCGGTGGGACTGACCCAGTCGCCGGACCCGGACGTCGCCGAGACGCTCTCCCGGATCGGGCCCCGGCTGGCCGAGGCGGACGCGTTCGTCGTTGTCACGCCGGAGTACAACCACAGCTACCCCGCGTCGCTCAAGTCCTTCATCGACTGGCACTACACCCAGTGGCAGGCCAAGCCGGTCGCCCTGGTCTCCTACGGTGGCATGGCGGGTGGCCTGCGTGCCGCCGAGCACCTGCGGCTCGTCTTCGCCGAGCTGCACGCCATGACGATCCGCGAGCAGGTGAGTTTCCACATGGCGTGGGAGAAGTTCGGCCCGGACGGCAACCCGGTCGATCCGGAGGCGGTCGGTGCGGCCGTCAAGACGATGTTCGACCAGCTCGTGTGGTGGGGCGAGGCGCTGCGCGCGGCACGCGAACGGCACCCGTACGGCAAGTAGCGCTCACGCCGCAGCGCTGAAGCCGCGGCCGAGCTGGAAACCGACACCCCGTACGGTGACGATCCACCTGGTGTCGCCCAGCTTGGCCCGCAGGCTGTTGACGTGGGTGTCGATGGTCCGGCCGGTGGCCGTGGCGCTGTCGTGCCACACCTGGGCCCGTAGTTCCCGCCGGCTGAACACGACCCCGGGGCGGGCGGCGAGCAGCTGCAGCAGGTCGAACTCCTTACGGGTCAGCGCGAGCGCCCGGTCGCCGAGCCGGGCCTCACGCCGGGCCACGTCGATGTGCAGCGGGCCGTGCGAGATGGTGTGGGCGTCCGGGGCCGGGCGCAGCCGCCGCAGCACGGCATCGACCCGGGCCAGCAGTTCCTCTGCGCCGAACGGCTTGTCGAGGCAGTCGTCGCAGCCGGCCCAGAAGGCCAGCACGCGTTCGACCTCGGTGCCCCGGCCGGTGAGGGCGATGATCGGGGTGTCCGACTCGCGGCGGATCTCGGTGCAGACCAGCAGACCGTCGATGTCGGGTACGTCCATGTCGAGCACCACCAGATCCACCCGGTGGTGCTGTTGCAGGGCCGACTTGCCGGTGCCGGCGCTCCATGCCTCGTATCCGTGCTGTTCCAGCCGGTGTACGAGGTGACGACGGCCGGCGAGGTCGTCCTGTACGACGAGGACGCGCATGTCGAAAGACCCTCCAATAGCGATTGACATCGATGAACCGTCACTGAGTATGCCTCGAATCGAGGGGGGTGGCATAACAATGTGATTCGGTTCCGACGCGTTCAGTGATTGGTGTGGGCAATGCAAAATGAGCGTCAATTGACTGCAAAGTTCACCAATTTGGCTTGATGGATGAACATTGCGATCGTAGCGTTCCCCGGGGGCGATCAGTCGCGTTGTCGCGACGACCGGCTGCAACGGGGAGGATGATCATGCAGAGTGCGTTGGACACGCTGTGCCGGATGACTCAGGTCGCACCGCCCGGGCGGACGCCCGCCGGCGAGGAACTCGACCGGCTGCGTCGGCTGACGGGGCAGCTGATGGCGTCGCAACCGGACAGCCACACCGAACTGGCCCGCTATCTGTCCGTTCAGGAGCGCGGCATACCGGTACCCGAACAAGAGGCTGGAGCAGCGATCCGCGGCCGACGGGTGCTGGTGACCGGTGGCAGCGGCTGCATCGGCACCGAACTGCTGCGTACGCTGGCAGCCCTGCAGCCGTCGGTGCTCGTGAGTGCCGCCAACACGCCGCCGGCCCACAGCGTTCCCGGCGTCCGCTACCTGCACCTCGACGTCGGCGACCGCCGGCGCACCGAGGAGTGCCTGCGGGCCCTCCGGCCGGACGTGGTGTTCCACCTGGCCGCCCAGCGTGACCCCGGGCGGGCCGAGGAGGAGGCCGCCCTGACCGTGTACTCGAACGTGCTGGGCACGCGCAACGTCGCCGAGGCGGCCGAGCGCGCCGAGGTCCCCGACCTGGTCTACGCCTCCACCGGCAAGGCGCTACGACCGTGGACCAACGACGTCTACGCCGAGTCGAAGCGGATGGGCGAGTACGTCCTGAGCCGGGTGGCCGCGCGCGGTCGCATGCGCTGCACCGGGGTGCGCTTCACCCACGTGGTGGACAACTCGATCGTGTTGAACCGGTTCCGTAGCGCCTGTCACCTCGGACTGCCGCTGCGGCTGCACTCCGCCGAGACCGTGTTCTACGTCCAGTCGGCCAAGGAGTCGGCCCAGCTGATGCTTGTCGCCCTCGCCGAGTCGACGCACCGGCCCAACCGGGAGATGCGGATGTTCATGATCCGCGACCTCGGATGGCCGGTGAGCCTGCTCGACCTGGCTCTCGGCATCATCGAGGAGTCGGGCAGCGACTCACCGCTGTACGTTGCCGGTTACGACCCCGGCTACGAGCAGGCGCCCTACCCGGGCCTCTACGATCCGGCGCTCGCGGGCGACGTCAGTCCACTGATCAACGCGATCGAGGCCCACGAGGCCAGGGAGAGCCTCTCGCCGGCCGTCGACATGATCCCGGTACGCGCCGCCAACAGCCCGGCCTTCGACGCCTTCCTCGCCGAGGCGGAACGCGGTTGCGCCACGAACGACGATCAGGCGGTGCGCGAGGTCTTCCAGTCGGCGGCGTGGGCGCTGCTCGAGGCGACCGTGCAGACGGTCTCCCCGGCGATCCTGCACCGCATCACCGGACTGACCGCAGCCCACCGTCCGGTGATGGGCCCCAACCACCTCCGGATGGACGACATGTTCCGCCGGTTCGCGGGATTGGCCCAGCCGGTGTCCTTCTCGTGACCGTCGATACGCGACAGCCGTCCCGTACCGGAGCACCCGTCCTGCTCTACGCCGCCCAGGCGGTGGCCGCCGTCGGCATGGCGGCGGGCGGCTCGGCCGGTGGCTTGCTGGCCACCGACCTCACCGGCTCGGCCGCCGCGGCCGTGCTCCCGCTGGGCGCGATCGCCGTGGGGGCCACGGTGGCGGTCCTGCCGGTCGGCGCGACCATGCGCTGGCGCAGCCGAAAGGCCGGGCTCCTGCTCGGGCTGGTGGCGGCGGTCGCCGGTGCGGTCGCCGTGGTGGCGGGTGCCCGACTGGCCGACCTGTCCCTCGTCCTGGCCGGCAATGCGCTGCTCGCCGCTGGCAACACTGCTGTCATGTTCGGCCGCTACGCGGCGGCCGACTTCGTCCCGGCCGAGGCGCGGACCCGCGCGGTGGGCGCGGCGCTGACCGCGGCATCGGTCGGTGCGGTACTCGGACCGAACCTGCTCGGGCCCGCCGGTGGCCTCGCCGTGGCGGCCGGGCTGCCCGCCGCGGCGGGCCTCTACCTGCTGGCCGTGCCCGCCTTCGGCATCGCCGCCCTGCTCGTAGCCCGAATGCCGGCGCCTACGGCGCTGCCGGTGGCAGCCCGATCCGATCCGACCCCCACGGCCCGGATCGGGCTGCCACCCCTGCCGGTGCTGGTGCTCGGTGGCGCGAACGCGACAATGGTGACGATGATGGCGGTGGTCCCCCCGGCCATGCACCACCACGGGTGGGGCCTGGGAATGGTGGGCGCGGTGGTCAGCGCGCACGTGGCGGCGATGTTCGGCTTCTCCTCGGTAACCGCCCGGCTCTGCGACACCTTCGGGGCGGTCACGGTGGCCGCGGCGGGCGCGATCCTGTCCGCTGTCGGCGCGCTCGGCGCCGGCCTGACCGCTGGCCGGCCGCACAGCGGCGCGGCGGCGGCCGGGTTCCTCCTCGTGCTGGGGTTGGCGTGGAACGTACAACTGGTCAGCGGCACCGCGCTGCTGCTGGCCCGCACCCGCGAGTCCGCCCGGCGGCGGGCCGAGGACCTCGGCGAGATCATCATGGGTACGGCCGCTGCGGCCGGCACGCTGCTCGCCGCGCCGCTGCTCGGCGTCGCCGGCCTGACCGGCGTGGCGGTCGCCGCATTCGCCCTCAACGCCGGCACGGCCCTGGTCCTGAACCGCTCCCGAGGTGGCCTGCCGTGACCATCGAGACGGTGCTGTTCGACTTCTCGGGCACGCTGTTCGACCCGGCGCGGGTCGTCGACGGCCCAGCTTTCGCCGCCTGCGCGAAGCGACGTGGCAGGGAACTCGCGGAATCGCGGGCCCACACCCTGGGGCACCGGATCCTCGAGTACGGCGAGAGTCCGGCCGGCCTGCGGGAGCGCGTGCGGTGCGACCTGTCCGCGGCCGAGCACCGGGCCGGCTGGGTGGCGACCGCCGTCCTCGTGCCGGGCGTCGACCCGGTCCTGGCCGAGGCGTTCCACGACTGCATCACCGACCCCGCGCGCTGGCGCCCCTATCAGGACACGGGACCGGTGCTGCGGGCGCTGCGCGACGACGGCGTACGGGTCGGCGTGGTCTCCAACTGCGGCTGGGATCTGCGGGGGTCGTTCGAACGGGCCGGGCTCGCCGACCTCGTCGACGCCTACGCGCTGTCCTTCGAGCACGGCTGCGCCAAACCGGGCCCCGAACTCTTCCGCGTCGCCCTCGACGCGTTGGCCGCCGACCCTGCCCGCACGGTCATGGTCGGCGACGATGCCCGCACCGATTCCGGCGCGCTGTCGGTTGGTATAGCCGTACGTCTGCTGCCCGCCGCCCCACCGCACCCGGCGCCCCGTGGCCTGGGCCGGGTGCTGTCGGCCGCGACTCTCCTGAGGGAATGATCATTCATGTCGCACGCACTCGTCATCGCCTGCAACCGGGGTCCGGTCGACTTCCGTACCGACCCGAGCGGGACGATCAGCTACCGCCGGGGCGAGGGCGGGCTGATCGCCGTGCTCACGCCGGTGCTCGCCGACGGCGAGGGCGTGTGGATCGCCGGTGCGCGCACCGACGGCGACCGGATCGTCGCCCGCCGCGCGACGTCGTCCGGTGAGCCCACCGCTGTCGACCTGCCGGACGGGGTCGTGGCCGTCCGCTACCTCGACCTCGACCCCCGGGCCTACGCCGCCTACTACGGGACGATCGGGACCGAGACTCTCTGGTTCCTGCACCACCACCTGCCGATCCCGGCGTCCGGTCCCGCGTTCGAGGCTGCCTGGCAGGACTACGAGCGGGTCAACGACGAGTTCGCCGCCGCCTGCGCCGATGCCGCCGCCCCGGGCGCGACCGTGCTCCTGCAGGACTACCACCTGGCGCTGGCACCGTCGCAGTTGCGGCGGCGGCGTCCGGACGTGCGGACCGCCCACTTCACCATGTGTCCGTGGGCCGATCCCGCCCACTTCCGGCAACTGCCGGAGCACACAGCCCGGTCGCTGATCCACGGCATGCTCGGCGCCGACCTGCTCGCCTTCCTGACGCCGCGTTGGGCACAGGCGTTCCTGGCCTCCTGCGCGGACCTCGGTTACGCCGTCGACCCGGCACGGCGCGAGGTGCGACTCCCCGGGCGTACGGTGTCGGTGCGCGTCTATCCGGTCGGGGTCGACGTTCCCATGCTGCGGGAACGCGCTGCCGCCGGTCCGGCCCGCGTCGAGGGGGAACGGCTCGACGAGGTGGTCGCCGGGCGGACGCTGGTGGCCCGGGTCGAGCGGATGGAGCCGGCGAAGAACGCCGTGCGTGGCATCGAGGCGTTCGGGGAGCTGCTGCGTGCCCGCCCGGAGCTGGTGGATCGGGTTGTCCACTACGTACTGGCGTACGAGTCACGCAGCTCGCTTCCGGCCTATCGGGAGTACGCCGCGGCCGTTGCCACGGCCGTGAGCGCGGTCAACGCGCGCCATCTGACCGCCGCCCGTCCGCCGGTCGTCCTCGACACGCGCAACAACCTCGACCGTGGGCTGGCGGTGCTGACCCGCGCCGACGTCCTCGTGGTCAACTCGTGGCGCGACGGGATGAATCTCGTCGCGAAGGAAGGTGCCGCGGTGAACGCGCGTGACGGCGTTCTGATCCTGTCCCGGGACGCGGGTGCCGCCGACCAGCTGTCGCCGTACGCCCTGACCGTCGACCCCGGCGATGTCGGGCAACTGACCCGGGCGCTCGCCGCCGCGCTCGACCTCCCGGCGTCGCGTCGCCGGGAGTGGCTGCACGGCCTGCGTCAGGCCTCGGGTGCGATGCCGCCCCGGGGATGGCTCGAGGCTGTGCTCACCGACATGGCCGCGCTGCCCGATCATCTGGACACCAGTGTCGGGTCCCACGCCGGCGCGTCGTCGGCCTGACGCATCCGACAGCGCAACGGCACCGGTCGCCGCGGTGTCTGCCCTCTCAGGCCGCCACGTTCACCGCCTGACGGACGAGCTGGTCGTCGCTCGTCGCCGCCAGCATGGCGGCGGCCAGGTCCGCGCGGCGCAGTGTCCAGGCGCGGGGCAGTGGGGCGTCGACGGCGCTGCGCCAGGTGCCGGTCGCCGGGCCGTCGCGCAGGTACGGAGGGCGGAAAACCGTCCAGTCGCTGTCGCTGGCGGCCAGGACGGCCTCCATCCGGCGCATGTCCTCGTACGCGCCGCCGAAGAACCGGTGCAGGAGCGGATGCACCAGCCGGCGCTGCAGCGCGTCCTGCTCGGCGACGGGGGCGATCGGCAGGGCCGTGATGGCCACGAGCCGTCGGATGTCGAGGTCCCGCATCGCCGCCAGGATCGCGCTGCCCCCCGCCGAGTACACCCGCGTGGGTCTGCCGGCCTCGGCGGAGCCCAGCGCGGAGAGCACCGCGTCCGCCCCGTCGAGCGCCGGCGGCAGCGATCCCGGGTCGAGCACGTCCGCGACAACTACCCGTAGTCGCGGGTGGTCTGGGCCGGGCCAGCCCCGCCGGACGACCGCGGTCACCGCGTGACCGCCGGCCAGCGCCTGTTCGACCAGCAGGGTTCCGGTCCCTCCGGTCGCACCGATAACGGTCAGTCGCATGTGTCAGCTCCTGGGTGGGGGGTGGGCGAAGCGGCGCGGGCAAGGTCCGGGTACCACTGGGCCGCCCTGGCGAGGTCGTTCGGGAAGGCGGCGCCGGGGCGGCAGCCGGTGGCAGCCCACACCCGGTCCGAGTCGTACCAGTGGTCCATGGAGATCAGGTCGAGGTGCCGCCGGCGCAGGCCGGGCGGGAGCGTCAGGTCGGCGAGCGCGGCCGCCCGCACGTCACCGGTCGGCAGCCGGACTCCGAGGTGCCGGGCCAGCGCCTCGCCGGCGGCGTGAACGGTGACCGGGTCGGGATGGTTGGCGTGGTAGACCGTTCCGGGCGGTGCCGGTGTGACGACCAGCGCGACGACCAGGCGCGCCAGGTCGTGCACCCCGATCATCGACAACCGGGGTCGGCCGCCGTCTATCCAGCCGGGCAGCCAGCCCAGCAGGGCCGCGAGCGTGGGTACGACCCATCGGTCGCCCGAACCGTAGACGAGGTGGGGGCGCAGGACGGTTCCCCCGCGGGCGAGAACCTCCGCCTCGGCGGCGGCCCGGCTGGCGCTGGTCGGGGAGACCGGGGCCGGGTCACGGACTCCCTCGGTCAGGCCGCGGTGCGGTCCGGCGCCGTAGACGGCCGCCGTGCTGATGTAGATCACGTGTCGGACGTCGGCCCGTGCCGCCTCGGCCAGGAGGTGGCAGGTGCCGAGGTGGTTGACCTCCCGGCAGCGTCGCGCATCGGCGCCGACGTGGGAGGCGGCGTGGACGATCACGTCGATGTCGTCGCAGCTCCCGCGCAGTGAGGCGGGGTCGGTCAGGTCGCCGCGGAAGGCCCGAGCCGGGCCGGCGAGCCCGGTCGGGACGTCGCCGCGAATCAGTCGACGGACGGCCGGCAGGCCGGCTCGGATGAGGCTGTGGTGTACTGCCGAGCCGATGAATCCGGTCGCGCCGGTGAGGAGTACCCGGCTGTTCCTGCCGTTCACCATGCTGTATCCGGTCGATTAAGTCTTGCGGGCAAGACACCTGTCCGAGAAAATACCGAACGACCGGTTTTTTTGGAGGAGGCGTATACATGGCGAGGCAGGCGCGTGCCGAAATGACCAGGTCCACCATTATCAGGGCTGCGGCGGACCTCTTCGACCGTTACGGATACGGTGCCACCAGCCTCGGCGACATCATCGCCCACGCGGGGGTGACCAAGGGGTCGCTCTACTTCCACTTCTCGTCCAAAGAGGACCTGGCGCACGCGGTGGTGCAGGAGCAGCACGCCATCTGGACAGAACACTCCCGGTCCTTCGTCGATGGTGATCCGGCCCTGGAGTCGCTGATCCGGATGTCCTTCAGCCTCTCCACCCAGCTCGTCGAACATCCACTGGTACGCGGCGGGATTCGGCTCACCCTGGAGCACGGCACCTTCCAGCGGCCACTGCCCGACCCGTACCTCGACTGGATACTGATCGTCACCGGCCTGCTGGAACGTGCGACGGCCGAGCGCGACGTGCGTACCAGCGTCGAACTGGACCGGTTCGCCAAGTTCATCGTCAGCTCCTTCACGGGTCTCCAGCTGGTCGCGCAGGTCCTCAACGAGCGGCGCAACCTTCCGGACCGCATGGTGGATCTCTGGCAGATCGTCCTGCCCGGCCTGGTGCTGTCCAAGCGGCTGCACTACTACCTGAACTACGTGGTCGCCGTCCGCAAGGAACTCACCGACGGCTGAACCGGTCAGCGGGCGAGGGCCACTTCACCGCGGACAGCAACGGCACCGTCCTGCACGAAGTGGAGGTTGACGAGCTGCCGGTCAGGTGCGGCGGTCACCGAGTGCACCACCAGATCACACTCCCGGTCCAGCTCCAGGAAGGCGGGGAAGGTCGCGTCCGCACCGACCACCAGGGCGTCAGGTCGACCGACGGCCGCGAGGGCGGCCTGCCGCATCGCCTCCAACGCCAGCATGCCGGGGACGTGGTCCAGGGGGTGATCGAAGAGGACTGGATGGTCCAGGGCGACCCGGAGCTGACGGATGCCCTCCGGGTCCGGCGGGCCGACCACCACGTCGGCGGGGAGTTGACGCCCGACCGAGGCGGGGTCGGCCGGGGCCACCAGCGGCGGGGCACCCACCGCTCTGGCCGAGCCGCCCCAGCGCAACCGCTCGTACGTCGCCGGGGAGATGCAACGCAGCCACCCGCTGCCCTCGCCGACCACGTCGTTGCCGTGTCGCAGCGTGACGTCGATCCGCATTCCGCCGATCGTGCACGCCCGGCGGATGACCCCGCCGACCTCGACAGTGACGACCAGATCGAACGGCTCGTCCGACGCGTGCAGCTGATCCGGTGCGCAGTCGAAGGCCAGTCGCTGCATGAGGAAGGCGCAACTCTGCGGTACCTCGAAGCCGACGTGCGCCAGCAGGATCCCGACCTGACGGATCGTCTCGGCGGCCAGCAGCGGGTCGAACCGGCCGCCGCGGACGCCGTAGAGCGAGTGCCCCCTCGGCCACTGCGCGGCCACGATGAACATGTCCGGGCCTGTCTGCCGCCAGTCGGTGAGCAGGACCTCGGCAACGGCTGACCGGTGTACCAATTGACGGGAAACCGTGAAGTCATAGGAAAGTTTCATCGGCTCGCCACCCTGCTCTCGCGAAGCCCTGCGGCAGACGAATCAGACATGACCGGACCCCCGTCGTCGGTCGGCTGGCAGGAAAAAAAGATACCAGATAGGCTGTTATAGATAATGTGACGATTGTCACCGTCGATGCCCACAGTTCCGTAAGGCATGGACGCTACGCCCGTTCTGCCCGCATTTATCCACGCGAATTCGACGACCTGTAACGAACTCGTCGCCTGATGGGCATGACGAAGAGTCACCATCGTTTAACGAATGCCGTTTGACGAAACGGGTCGGTCGGTTTCTTATTGAGGTAGCCAGGGTCGTCGGACCGTCGTGCCGGGCGGAACGGGCAGGGCGTACCTGATCGAAGCTTGTCGATCAATGTGGTCTACCCGGCATGGACCGTCGATCCCTGGCACGGTCGAGGTTCCATCGGCGCGCCGATGGGCGGCCGAGGCCACCGAGTTGCCGTTCTGAAGACGCGGGGGAGCCACATGCACGTACTTGCGGTTGAGCACAACGGTTTCGCGGCGGAGCGGCTCGTCGGCTGCACACGCCGCCTGGGCTATCGCGCCACGCTGGTGCACAGTGGCAGGCAGGCGCTCTCCTCGTTCGACGACAGCGACCTGATCCTGCTCGGCTTGGACCTGCCCGACATCGACGGACTCGACGTGTGCCGGCGCATCCGCGCGGCGGGCGACATCCCGATAATCGCCTTCTCCGCCGGCAACAGCGAGGCCGACCGCGTACTCGGCCTCAAGGCCGGCGCGGACGACTGCATGGGCAAGCCGTACGGCCTGCGCGAACTGGCCGCCCGCATGGAGGCGCTGCTTCGCCGAACCGGAACGGCGCGAGACGGCGGCACTCTGCAACACGGGGCACTGCGCATCGATCCGGCCCTTCGGCAGGTCGCCGTGGGTCGGCGCCCGGTCACCCTGACCCGTAAGGAGTTCGACCTGCTCCACCTGCTCGCCTCCAATCCGGACCGGGTGTTCACCCGGGAAGAGTTGATGGCGCGGGTCTGGCAGGACACCGGCGCCGTTGCTCGACGGTCGTCGCGGGCCAGCCGGACGCTCGACACCCACGTCGGCACCCTGCGGCAGAAGATCGGGTCGGGTGGTTCGATCATCACGGTGCGGGGTGTGGGGTTCCGGCTCGGCTTCGACGAGTCGCACGCGCTCGCCTCCTGAGCGGGCCTGCCAGGCCCGGCGGGTGGCCGGCCCGGCGGGTGATGCTCGGGCAGCCGCGCAGGGGACAATGCAGCGATGTCGGATCTCACCGAGCCGCTCGGCTACCGCCTCATCACCGGGCCTGACGACGCTGAGTTCTGTGCCCGCGTCAGCGCCCTTCTCGACCAGGGCTACCAGCTGCACGGGTCGCCGGCGCTGACCTTCGACGGCGAACGCGTCATCGCCGCTCAGGCGGTGGTGCTGCCGCGCTCTGTCGACTCGGGGATCGGCTCTGCCACGCATCTGTGAGCGGTCCACGACGACGCGGTGGACGTGTGGGGACGGCCGCGCCTGCGCGGCCGTCCCCGGCGGTGTCACGGATGCGGGGGATCGTTCCCGAGGGTCAGCGGATCGCCGCGCTGGCGCTCGGGGTGGGCTGAACCCGCTCGAACCGCACCTTGCTCAGCCATCCCGGGAGGTCACTGAGCACGTACAACTCGCCGTTCACATCGGCGCCGAACGCCGTCGGCTGAGTGGGGAAGGTGCCGATCTCGGCGGTCTCGTAGCTACCCGAGGACGTGGGGCGCACGGCGAACGCGCGGGTCGAGCAGTAGTCGCTCGCGATGTAGGTTCCCCGCGCCTCCGGGGTGACGGACCCCCGGTACACCAGGCCACCGATGATGGAGCAGTTCTCGGTCAGGTAGTGCTCGTACTCGGCAACCGGATCGGTGAGTCGCACGCCCGGCCGGCACTGCGTCTGGTCGAAGACCGGCGTGCCCTCCTTGCAGGACCAGCCCAGGTTCGCGCCACGCTGCGACGGGCGGATGTGGTTGATCTCCTCGATCAGGCCCTGGCCGACGTCGCCGATCCACAGCGAGTTGTCGACCGGGTCGATGGAGAACTTCCACGGGTTGCGCAGCCCGTAGACCCAGATCTCCGGCCGTGCGCCCGCCGTGCGGACGAACGGGTTGTCGACGGGTACGCAGTAGGGCTTGCCTCCGCAGCTGCGGTTGACGTCGATGCGCACGATCTTGCCGAGCAGGGTGCCGAGGTTCTGACCGCTCTTGAACGGGTCGTTCGCGTTGCCGCCGTCGCCGGTTGACCAGTAGAGGTAGCCGTCGCGGCCGAAGGCGACCTGTCCGCCGTTGTGGTTACCGAACTCGGCGTGCTCCTGCGTGAGCAGCACCTGGAGCCGGTTGGGAGCGCCAAGGGGCACTCGCGCCAGGGTCAACGTGCCGGCCGGCAGGCTCGTGTAGGCCACGTAGAGCATCCCGGTGCGGGCGAAGTTCGGCGCGGGCGTGATGCCGAGAAGGCCACGCTCGTTGTCGGACGTGTCGATCCGGGCGGTCAGGTCGAGCACCGGCTCCGCCGCCAGACCGCTGTCGGGGTGGTAGGAGCGCACGGTGCCGTTCTTCTCCGCGATCAGCATCCGACCGTCCGGCAGTCCGGTGATCGCGATCGGCCGTTGCAGACCGAACGCCACCCGTTCGGAGACCACGGTCAGCTCGGTGAGTGGCGCCGCGCGGGTGTGGGATGTGCCGGCTGCCGCGGTGCCGGCCACCGATGCCGGTGGCAACAGAAGTGCGGACAGGGCCAGGGTGAGCAGACCGGCCAACGTGGTGGCCGGGCGATAACGCCGTCGCTGCATGTTCAGCTCCTCGAGCAGGTGGGTGGAGGTGTGGTGTGGTGTGGGAGCGTTTCCACACTACATTGAGACAAGTCGATGCCAAACTCGTCGAACGCCCGTCGCGCCGCGTCGACACCATCGGCCACCGGCCGCGCAGATCGAACCAATTCGATATAGCATCGCGGTAGGGCAGTGGCACTCCGCAGGGGCGTACGGCGCGGAGTGCTCGCCATCCATCGGGCGGACCGGGCAGCCCGCGGTGGCCACCGATTCGGGCACGGCTGGATTCACGCCGGCTCGACGTCACCTGCGGCGTGCTGGCCCAACGGCGAGCACGACGCGCCGGTCGTCGGCCGTGCGGTGATCGTCTGTTCCGTGCCTCGCGTCGGCAATGGACCAGACAGAGCACCGAGGAGAACGCGCAGATGAACGACGTACCCGCTCGACCGAAACGCCGCACCAGGGGCGCCGCCAGGCTGCTCCTGGGTGGGGCCTGCGCCCTGGCGATCACCGTGTCCTCGATGGCCGTGGCGACCTTCGCCCGTGCCGATCTCAGCGGACCGCCCGGGACCACCCTGAAGGCCGCCGCCGAGCGCAGCGGCCGGTACTTCGGCGCCGCGATGGGGGCGGACCGCCTCAACGACTCGGGCTTCCTGACCATCGCGAGCCGCGAGTTCGACATGATGACCGCCGTCAACGAGATGAAGCCCGACGCGACCGAACCCAACCCCGGTCAGTTCGACTTCCAACGCGGTGACGCGATCTACAACTGGGCCACCCAGCGCGGCATGCGCTTCCGTGGTCACACCCTGGCCTGGCACGCCCAGCAGCCGAGGTTCTGGGGGAGCCTCAGCGGCAGCGCCCTGCGGTCCGCGATGATCAGCCACATCAACGGCGTCATGGCGCACTACAAGGGCAAATTCGCCTACTGGGACGTCGTGAACGAGGCCTTCGCCGAGAACGGCAACCGGCGGTCGTCGAACCTGCAGTCCACCGGGAACGACTGGATCGAGGTGGCGTTCCGGACCGCGCGCGCCGCCGACCCGAGCGTGAAGCTCTGCTACAACGACTACAACATCGAGAACTGGACGTACGCCAAGACGCAGGGCGTCTACAACATGATCCGGGACTTCAAGTCCCGGGGCGTTCCGGTCGACTGCGTCGGCCTCCAGACCCACTTCACCGGTGGCAGTTCGCTGCCGGGCAACTTCCAGCAGACGCTGTCCAGCTTCGCCGCCCTCGGGGTCGACGTGGCGTTGACCGAGGCCGACGTCACCAACGCCTCGACCAGCCAGTACCAGGGCCTGACCCAGGCCTGCACGAACGTCCCCCGCTGCGTCGGCATCACGACGTGGGGCATCCGGGACAGCGACTCCTGGCGCGGTAGCGAAAGCCCGCTGCTCTTCGACCGCAACAGCAACCCCAAGGCGGCGTACACCGCCGTCCTGAACGCTCTCAACGCCGCCTCCACCACCGTGCCGGGCACGCCGCCGACCACGGCCCCACCGACGACGGCGCCACCCACGACCGCTCCGCCGACGACCGCTCCACCGACGACGGCGCCACCCACGACCGCGCCACCCACGACGGCTCCGCCGACCACCGCTCCGCCGACCACGCCGCCGCCGGGTGCCTGCACCGCGACGTACCGCATGGTCAACAGCTGGAACGGTGGCTTCCAGGGAGAGGTCACCGTGGCCAACAACGGTTCCGCCACCCTCAGCGGCTGGACCGTACGGCTGACGCTCGCCGGTGGGCAGACCATCGCCAACGTCTGGAACGGCGTCAACACCGGTACCAGCGGAACGGTCAGCGTCCGCAACGCCGACTACAACGGCTCCCTCGGCGCGAACGCCTCGACCACCTTCGGCTTCCTGGTCAACGGCAGCAGCAGCACCGCGCCCAGTGGTCTCTCCTGCACCAGTCCCTGACCGGCGACACGTACCGGCCCTGTCCGTCAAGACGCTGCCCGGGCCCGGAGTCATCGGCTCCGGGCCCGGGTGCCGTCGTGTTCGGACCGGTCCGCGACCGGAGTAGCCGCCTTCGCGTACCGCACCTCGTCGAATGGAGTACGACCATGCGCAGATTTCTCGCGGTGTTCAGCGCCGCCCTGATCCTCGGCACCTCAGTCGGCAGCGCTCCCGCCGGGGCGTCGGGTGCCACCCGGCCGTCGTGCCCCCGTGGCCTGCTCTTCTGTGAGGACTTCGAGCGACTGCCCGCCGGCGGGGCCAGCACGGTGAACTGGGGCGTCGACACCCGGCACGGCACGCTCACCGTCGAACGCGCCCGCCGCGGCAACCAGGTGCTGCACGTCCACACGGTCGACAACGGACGCGCCTTCCTGCGCGTCGACGACTTCGCGGCGCCCGGCAACCGCTTCTACGGCCGGATGCGCCTGCGGGTCGACGCGTTCCCCACCGCCCCGGACTGGGCGCACTTCACGCTGGTCGAAGCGACCGGCGCAGGCAGCACGGAGGTCGTTCGGCCAATCGGTGGCCAGTACGCGCCCACCGTCCCCGGAACGTTCTGGGGCATCGGCGCCGACGGCGGTCCCACCGGCGACTGGACCAACTGGCGGGAATCCGCCCCGGTCGTCGAGGACACCTGGCAGTGCTTCGAGTGGAAGATCGACGCGGCGGACAACCGCGTCGCCGTGTGGATCGACGGCGTGGCGAACCCGGAGCTGACCGCCTCCACGAACGACCACGGCGGCAACGACGTTCCCTTCGTCCTGCCGACGGTCGACACGGTGAAGATCGGCTGGCAGCTCTATCAGGGCGGGACGACGCCGGGCGAGTTCGACCTCTGGATCGACGACATCGCCCTCTCGACCAAGCGGCTCGGCTGCTGAACCGACGCCCGGTGGATGCCCGGGGGCGCTCGACGGGGCGTCGCCGCCATCCAGGCCGGTGGGGGCAGTCGCTGCGCCCGTCCCCACCGGCCAGGGCGTCACACCAGTCGGCGACGTACCCACCAGAGCGTCAGCAGGATCTGCGGGAGCGGCCCGGTCATCGACGCCTCGCCCGCCGCCACAGCAGCCCGACGCCCGCGACGACCAGAACGGCCGCTGCGGTGCCGCCGGCGAGGACGCCCGCGCTCGTGCCGCGCTCGCGCGGCGCGGACGCCTCGTCGATCGTCGTGCTGACGACAGGCGCGACGCTCGAGTCGGGGTCGGCCACCGTGAACGGGTACGAACCCTGGGCCGGGTGCCCGTCGGTGGAGACGACCCGGTAGGCGACGGTGTACGTCCCGTTGGGTAGCGCCTCGGTGACCTGGATCGATCCCTTTGCCCCGCTGACCACCGCGTCGCCGGTGGGGACCTTCCGCCGGGCGGCGTCGGTGAGCACGATGGTGGCGAACGCGGGGTCGAGCCGCTGAGCGAATTCGAGCACGATCTCGGTGGGTGCGCGGGACAGAGTCGACTCCTGGACCGGTGCCGCCGACCGCAGTGCGTTGTGCGCCCACGCGGGGCTGGCCGGGATGAGGATCGCCACGACGACGGCGAGCACTGCCGCGCCGAGCCGGAGGACGATCGGTCGGGACGGCGATGCGGTCATGACGACACTCCGGTCGACGCGGCTCACCCGAGGACCTGCTCGCCGATCCAGCCGCCTGGTGGGCAGCCGGGTGGGATGGCGAAGACGGCGGATCCGATCGGGGTGGTCCACTCGTTAAGCAGGTCCCGGTCGGCGAGTCGGCGTTGGACCGGCAGGAACTGACGGGTGATGTCGGCCTGGTACGAGGTGAAGATCAGTCCGCTGTCGGCGTGGCCGTCGGCGTTGGGGACGCCGTCGTAGTTGTAGGGCCGTCGCAGGATCTTGAGCCGGTCGTCGGTGACGTGGGCTCGGGTCATGTGGGAGAAGTCGGGGATGACGGTGAGCCCGTCGGGGCCGGTCGCCGCGAAGTCGGGTTCGTCGTGTTCGGCGCTGCCGCTGAGTGGGGCGCCGCTGTCGAGGCGCCGACCGACGGCGAGCTCGCGGTCGGCGCGGCCCAGGAGGTCCCAGGTTTCCAGGTTCATGCTGATGCGTCGGACGACGAGGGTGGTGCTGTCGCGCAGCCACGCCGGGCCGTCGGGCACGAAGACCGCCGAGTCCATCGGTGTGCCGGGGCGCGGGTTGGCGGTGCCGTCGAGTTGACCGAAGAGGTTGCGTTGGGTGTGGCCGCTCGGCTCGACGCCGGGACTGCGGCGAAAGCCCTGCTGCACCCATCGGACGGTGGCGAAGGGCCGGCTGTCCTTGAGCAGCACCCGCTGGGTGTGCGCGACGGTGATCGCGTCGTCGGCGCAGATCTGAAGGAGCAGGTCGCCGCCGGACCAGGCTGGTTGGAGCCGGTCGATGCGGAACGCGGGTAGGTCGGTGACCGAGGTCGGTCGCCGGTCGTCGGCGCCGGCGGCGCGGTAGAGGTTCGGTCCGAACCCGAACGTCACGGTGAGGCGTGCGGGAAGGAGCCCGAGTTCGGCCTCGGTGTCGGCCAGGGCCGGTTGGCCCTGGGTGAGTCGCACGGCGTCGTCGGTGAGCAGCCGCAGCATCCGGCCCAACGCGGCCCGGTCGACGCCGGACTGCAGGGTCAGGGCCACGAACGACGCGTGGGCCTGCGGTTCGGTCGACACGCCGGCTTGTCGGGGCCCGTAGAAGGGCTCGACCAGGCTTCCGACGCTCGCTACCGGCGTCGCGTCGGCCGCCTGCGGCCCACCCCGTCCGGTACGGGTCGCGGCGATGGCGGCTGCGCCCGTGAGCGCACCTCCGGCGGCCAGTGCCCCCCCGGTGAGCAGACCGCGTCTGCTCATCGGGCGAACCCGCGGGGTATCGGTCACGATGCCGGGCTCGTGCTCATCTCCGGCGTGGCGCTCATGCCCGGCACGGGCTCGCCGTGGCCCGGGGCATAGCTCTCCTGAGCGCCGGTGAACGGCTTGGCCACGGCGGTGAACTGCTGGGTCCTGCCGTCGGCGAAGGTGAGAGTGAAGGTCAACTCGTCGCCGGCCTGCACGGGCTTGGCGATGCTCATGAGCATCAGGTGGTCGCCGCCGGGCTCCAACGCGTGGCTGCTCCTGGCCTTGATGACGATGCCGCCCTGCTTCTGCTGCATGACCATCTTGCCGTCCTTCATGGTCATCTCGTGCAGCTCCATCGGGGAGGCCGAGGTCGCGGCGCTGGTCAGCGTGACATCAGTGTCCGCGTCGTTGACCAGGGTCCCGAAGGCCGCCGTCATCCCCTTGTCGGCGGCCTTCACCCACGGATCGCGGACCGTCACCACGCCAGCAGTGGCGCTTGCCGACACCGACGGGCTCGGCTGCGCGGCCGACGACGGGTCCGACGAGCCGCACCCGGTGGCGCCGAACGCCACGAGCGCGGCGGCGACGGCGAGTGCGACGGCCGGGCGTCGCTGTGAGCCGAAAGGGCTGGTAGTGCGCATGAATTCGTCCTCCGATGGTTGCTGCTGCTCGTTGGTCGGTCGCCGCGGCACGAAAGTTCCGGGTGCGCGTTCGCGATCGCGCGGAGGAAATCTCCGGCGCGTCCTGCCGCGACTGGCCCCCGGCGCGGCGTCGCCCCGCTGGCGCACGCCGTGGCCGCCGCGCAGCGTGACGTGCCATCGCACGTGGACGACCTTGCGCTCCCTGGCGACCCGGCCAAGGTCGCACGCGCAAGTGCGATTGGACCCAAAGGAGACGCGCCGCCCGGGAAGAACCCGAGCGGCGCGTCTACGACATGCGGGGGGCGAGGCCCTAGGTACGCGTGCTCCACTGCTGGTTGGCGCCGCCGTTGCAGGCCCAGAGGTGCAGCTGCGTTCCGTTGGCCGTGCCGGAACTGACGGCGTCCAGGCAGAGCCCCGACTGCACGGAGGTGATGGTGCCGTTGGAGTTGACGTTCCACTGCTGGTTGGTCTGGCCGTTGCAGTCCCAGATGATGACGGCGGTGCCGTTGCTGCTGCCGGCCCCGCTGGCGTCCAGACACTTGTTGCCGTAGACGGTCAGCGTGCGGTTGGCGGTCCGTGTCCAGCGCTGGTTGGTGCCGCCGTGGCAGTCCCAAAGCTGCGGACGGGCACCGTTGGTCGTGCTGGAGTTGGGGACGTCGACGCACCGACCGGACTGGCTGCCCACGATCAGCACGCTCTGCTGACTGGGTGGCGGGGTCGTCGGCGGGGGAGTGGTGGGCGGGGGAGTGGTGGGCGGCGTGCCTCCCCCGAACTGGGCGAAGAAGTTCCACACCTCCTGCTTGACCCAGCTCCGCGCGCCGCTCTCACAGCCGGCACACCCGTCCACCGGGCCCTGCTGGTGGCCGCCGTCGAACGCGGCCCAGAGCACCGGGTATCCGGGCTGGCAGGAGTAGGCGGTGGTGATGTGGGTCCGGCTGCCCGACGCCGGTTCGGGTGGGTTCTGCGCGGCGCATCCGTTGTTCCGGACGAACCGGTCGCGTAGTGCCCGCCCGTTCGCGATGTTGTCGTTGATGCCGTGAATCCCGAGGTACGCCACGGGCTGGGTGCCGCCGCTGCATCCGCTGATCGCTCCCGGTGCCGCGATGGCCGCGACCGCGCGGAACACCGTCGGCCGGGAACACGCCAACGAGTAGCTCATCGCGCCGCCGTAGCTGAACCCGACGGAGAAGAGCTGCGTCGTGTCGACGCAGAGGGCGTTCTCGATCACACGGACCATGTCGTCGGTGAAGGTGACGTCCTCACCGTTGGCGTTGCCCCAACCGTTGTTGAGGCCCTGCGGGGCCACGAAGATCGTGGTGTTGTTCGCCTGCGAGAGCATGCCGTAGTAGGCCCACGGCGCGCCGTCGGTCCCGCCCGACGCGACCTGGCTCGCGGTGCCGCCCAGCCAGTGGAAGCCGAAGGCCAGCCGGTGGGCGTAGGTGTTGTTGTAGCTGTCGGGTAGCCGGAGGATGAAGCTGCGGCTCTTCCCGCCGCTCTGGATGGTGTGGGTTCCGCTGGTCAGTCCGGGCGCCTTACCGCAGCCGGCGGTGGTGGCCGCGGCTGCCGGAGTGACGCTCGTGACGACGTACGTTCCGACGGCGATCAGGACCAGGGCCGCCATGGCTGCCCCTATCCAGGGGACGGACAGTCTGCGAAGTGGCACAGCTGGATCTCCTTGCTCGGGTGGAATGGTGTGCGACGACCGCGCGCTCCGTCACCGTCGGTCACTCCGTCCACCGGGCTCGCCGCCGAGAAACCCTGAAGACGTGATGTGCCCACGAGGACGGCCGGCTCGGGCCACGGGTGCCCGTCACTGGTCTCGCCGCCATGCGGGACCGAGCAGCCGTCGAATCGTCGGTGGCCCACAACGTTCGCCCGAACACCACGCGACCGACCGTCGGAGGGTGCCGGAGCACCAGATTCGAGGGTCGAACCGATTCGACTCGACGCTAGATCACGCAATTGCAAGTGTCAATGTCTGAGGATCCGCTTGTGGTCAGGCGCGGACCGGATCCCCGTCGGAGGCGATGCCCATCTCCACCGCGTCCGCCGCAGCTCGGCGCCCTCCCGCCGCCCGCACCGTCGCCGACGCGGTACGCAGACGCTCGCGGATCGTCGAATCGTGCGTGAGGTCGCGGATGCCGGCCTCGATGTCGCTGCTCTGACCAGCACCGTTCGACATGGTCACCCCGAGACCGAGAGCCTCGACCCGTGCCGCGACGACATGCTGTTCGCTGGTACGCGGCGCGCACACCATCGGAACGCCGAACCAGAGGGCCTCCATGACGCTGCCCATCCCGGCGTGCGTGACGAACAGGTCGGCCCGCGCCAACGCGGCGAGCTGGTCGACGTGCTCGTGGACTTCGACCCGGTCGGGCAGCGTCCCGAGATCGGCGATCGGGAGCCCACCGGTGGATACGAGCACCCGGCGGTCGGGCGACGCGGCGGCCGCTGCTCGGATCAGTGGCCGTAGCGCCTCGGGCTCGGCCGCCGCGGTGCCCGCGCTCACGTACACGAGGCGCTCGTGCACTGCCGGTCCGGTGCCGAGCCGCGAGCGCAGGCACGGTCCGACGAAGTGGTGGTCCGAGCCGAAGCCCTCCCCGTTCCACTGAAACCAGCGCGGGAGAAACGCGATCGATCGCCGCTCGCGTGCCTCGGCCAGGTCGCGTACGGTGCCGCGCTCCAGTCCCCAGCGCGCGGAGAACTGGTCGAGCTGGTCCTGCAACGGGGTGAAGGCGGGGTGTGCCGGGTCGAGGACGCTCGTCTGCCCGGTGGCGGCGGCCAAGGACCACGCCGGCCCCTGTGCGAAGGACGGGAACATCGCCACCGCCGGCCGATTCAGCAACTGCGCCAGCGCGCGGCCGGCCGGATGCGCGGCCCGATCGTAGAGCAGGACGTCGGGAACGTCGCCGCGCAGGACGGGGATGATCTGCGGTACGACGGCGGCTGCCTCCGCCACGAGCACGAACGGGAGCCACACCGCGAAATCGGCCGGCGGCACCGCCGACGACGGGCGCGTGACAAGCGTGGACTCGTACGTCACGACGTCCGCGCCGGCACCTCGCGCAGCGGGTGCCGCGACGTCCGGGGCGAAACAGGTGACCCGGTGCCCGCGGGCCCGCAACTCCTCGATGACGTCGAGGACGGGCAACAGGTGACCAGTGGCCCCGACGGCGAGGACGGCGACGTGCGCACCGGCCTTCGTGCTCACGCGCGCAGCCCGTGCCGGGCGGTGTACCAGAAGAACCAGGACAGCAGGCCGGCGAGCATGATGACGTACTGCACGTTGGTGACCGTCGCGACCGCGTCGAGGTCGATCACTGACGCGATGGCGACGCGGACCACGGCGTCCAGCATCAGCACGACGCCGACCACCACGCTCACCAGGCGCAGGCGGCGCCGGAAGACCGGATCGTCGGTCCAGCGCTGCTGCCATGCCGCGGCGCCCTCATCACCGACCTTCGCCGTGGCGATGGCCGTGCCGAGGTGGAGCATGAACGGCCGCTTCATGGTCAGCGACAGCAGCACCCACGCGCCGAGCAGACCGGTGAGCCAGCCGTCCTTGACGTACAGCAGCCGCGCGTCCCCGGTGACCACGCTCAGCGCGCCCCCCGCCAGGAAGAGGCTGACGACGACAAGGCCCGCGACGTCGATCCGCCGGCTGCGTGCGGCGACCAGGGCGGCGTTCGCCGCGGGAACCGCCCCGGCGGCGAGGGTGGCCGCCAGCACGCCGGCGCCCAAGGCGCGAAGCGCGTAGTAGGCGACCAGGGGCAGGACCACGTCGACGACGATTCGTCCGACCAGAGCGCGGCGCGCGCTCTGGCTCGTGGGCGTCGCCTCGGCACCGGTCACCACCTGTTGGTCGGCGTTCCTGGCTGGCCTCATGGGAGCACCTCGCCGAGATCACCTGCGGCGGGGTCCACGGCGATCGCGCGATCGAAGAGCGTGCACAACTCCTCCGCGTAGGCGGCCAGGTCCAACCCTGCACCGCTGGCGAACCGCTCGACGGCGGCGTCGACGGCGGCGCGGACCGTCAGCGCCATCACCACCGGGTCGAACGTGCGCAGTTCCCCGGACTCCTGGCCGGCGATGAACAGGTGCGCCAGCAGCATCACCGGTACGTCCTCGTGGACGTCCGCATCCGCCGTGTCCCTGGGCAGGTTGCGGACGATCTCGACGGCCGCGCGGGCGTACGCCGGTCGTTCACCCAGGAAGCGGAAGTTCGAGCGTAGGTACGCGGCGAGCTTGCCACGTGCCGTCGACTCAGCCTCGATGGCCGGGACCATGACCTGTTGCGCCCGGTCGACGATGTGGCGCAACGCCGCGGCGACCAACTCCTGCTTGGTGTCGTAGTGGTACGTGATGAGCCGTGTGCTGCTGAGTCGCGCCGTCTCGACGATCCGCGCGAACGTCGCCCCCGCGTAGCCGTGTTCGGCCAGCAGCTCGACGAACGCCTCCAGAATCTGCGTCTTTCGATCGGCCTCCGGTATTATCTGCATAGATAAAAGTTCAGCAGAAGGCCGGCTTCCCGTCAAGCGCGTAAGGATCGGTGCGGCGTGTGCGGGAAACGGCAGAGCCTCCCCGGCGACGTCGCCGGGGAGGCTCTGACCAGTGAGCGGCTATCTCTTCAGGCGCGGGTCCTCCTGCACCTTCAGCGCGTTGAGGATCGGATCGCCCTCGCCCTTCTCCCGGGTGAACTGGATCGTCAGATCGCCACCGGTGTGCTCGACCGTGACCGTGTTCGTGTCGACGGCCAACGCGCCCACCTTCGCCTGCACGTCATGGTCGTACAGCACGACCTTGCCGTTGGCGAGCACGTCGAAGGCACGCTTGCCGACCTTGACCTTCTCGAGCTCCGTGAAGTCGAGGTCGATCCGGTACGTGCCGGCGGGGGCGTTCTTGAACACGTAGCTGAACGTGTCGCCGGTCCGCTGGGTGCGGAACAGCGCGTCGTCCGTCGTACCGGCGATGTCGGCCTTCGTGGTGTGCGCCTTGCCGCCGACGTAGCCCCACTGCCGCGAGCCGAGCGCCTGGTCGGGCGCCCAGAAGAAGCCCGCGGCGTCGACGTACCCGGACCCGCCCGCGTCGACGCCCTTCCAGTAGGCCGACGTCGCCAGGCGGACCGCCTTGAGCTGGCTCTCACCCTTGCCGGCGTTGGACGCCACGAGCACGTCCCCGACGAGTACGCCGGGCTTGATGCCGGCGTTGTCGGCCGTCACCGTGACCGTGGTCGACGTGCCGGCCGCGAGCGTGACCGGGCCGGTCGCGGCCGGGCCCGAGAGGGTCAGCCACGGCAGGTCGGCGGCCTCGTGCCCACCGTCGTCGGTGCGCTTCTGCTCGCTGACCCGCACCTGAAGCGGTGCGGAACCGGTGTTGGTGACGGTCACATCGGCCGTCGCCTTCTGGCCCTTGTCCAGGAGCCAGTCGAAGTCAGCCGCCGCGACGGTGGCGATGCCCGTCGTCAGCGCCGTGTCGACCACCTCGGCCTGGTCCTTCGTGGCGATGGACACGGAGTGGCTGACCGCGACGTAGTTCGGCGCCTCGATCTGGACGGTGTTCTCGCCGACGAGCGCCTGGGCCTTCCACCGGCCCTTGACGTCGGTCGTAATGACCCGCTCACCCGCCGGCCCCTTGAGCGTGACGATCGCTCCTTCGATCGGCTTGCCGTCGTTCTTGTCGGTGACCGTGCCCTCGATGGTGCCCGCGGCCGGGAGGGTGTACTCCAGGCCCAGGCCGGCCTTCAGGACGGGCTGGTCGAAGGAGTACTGGCTCGCGGGGTTGCGGTTCAGGCTCTCCACGCCGACCGTCGCCGACGAACCCTTGGTGAGGGGATTGTCGCCGCCGACGCCGTCGCCGTAGCCGATCTGGATCCGTCCGTCCGCGATCAGGGTGACCGAGAAGCTCACCCGGGCGCTCGGGTCAGCGAAGAAGGTGACGTTGCGCCATTCGATGACCTGCGCCGGCAACCCGTCAATCTCGGTCGTGCCGAGGTAGATGCCCGCCTCGTCGTCCACGACGAGGTCGTCCCAGAACGGGTAGACCGCGTCGATCGGGGTGTCCGACGACGGGAGCGGCGTGTTGGTTGAAAACCCGCCGATGCGGTCGAAGGTCAGCGCGCCGTTCATCGTCGCGCACACGCCGTCCCAGGCCGTGTCGTAGAACGGCTGGAGGTAGCTGGCGTCGAAGAACAGCGGGCCGCAGCGCTCGTCGCCATGCCAGCCGGACTCCTGGGTGCCCTGGCGGTAGAGCCCCTCGGTCACCTTCATCGAGTACGAGCGACCGGCTGGGGCCACCGGCACCGGACCCGGGTCCGGCTGCTCGGGCTCCGGCTCCGGCTCCACCGTGTCCGCCCGCGGGTCGAGCGTCACCCGCAGCGCGGCGATGCTCGGGGGCTTCAGCCCCTTCGAGCCCCGCAACTCCACGGTCAGCGGACCGCCCTCGTGCTCGACGACGGCCTTACGCCAGTCCGCGGCGTTCGGCCCCACGGCCGCGGTCGGGTCGTACGCGTAGTTCGTCAGCGTCCCGTCCACGAGGACGTCGAACACCCGCTTGCCCTTCGGCGCCTTTTCGATCTCGGCGAAGCCGAAGTCGATCGCGTAGGTGCCCTTGGGCGCGTCCGGGAAGCGGTAGAACAACTGCTTTTCCGGCGTGGTGCGCTGCGACTGGAACAGGAGATCGTCCGTCGTGCCGGCGATCGGGGCCTTCGTGGAGGTGACCTTCGTCTTCCCCTCGTAGCCCCACGCCTTCTTGCTCGCCGGCTGGTCGGCGGACCAGGTGTAGCCGGTGCCGTCGGTGAGCTTCGCGCCGCCGGCGTTGACGCCGACCTGGTACTTCGTGGTCGTGAGCGTCACCGGCACGTACGTCTTGGACTGGCGTCCGGAGTCGGACCGCACGACGATGTTCGCGCCGAGGACACCGGGCTTGGCGCCCTTCGAGGAGATCGAGACCTGGACGGTCGTCGACTGGCCGGGGGCGAGGGTGCCGCCGGTCGAGGAGAGCGACAGCCACGGCAGGTCGGTGAGCAGGTCGTCCTCGACGTCGACGAGGACGACGTCGTCGGCGACCTGATCGACCGCCCACAGCGCGCCGGACGAGTCGGTCTCGAGGCCGCCGCCCTGGTTCGCCTTCTGGCCCGGGAACCACCACGCGTTCACCAGCGAGCAGTCGTCCGGGTCGACCTGCAACAGGCGGGTGGGCCGGTTCGAGGTGAGGTCGGTGTACCAGATCGTGTCCGACGCCTGGTTGTAGGCCAGGCCCATGATCTCGGGCAGCGGCGGCGTGCAGAAGGACAGCAGCGCGCCGGGATTGTCGTGCGAGGTGCCGGCGACCGTCCCGATCAGGCCGTTCGCCCGGCCACCGACGTAGAACACGTCCTTGGTCGGGTTGTAGGCGAGACCGGTGAGCTGAAGCGTGGACCAGTCACCCTTGACCTGGCGCGTCTCCTTGCCGGTTTCCCGGTTGAAGCAGTGGATGTAGCTGGCCGGGCTGTCCTCCATCTGGCACATGTCACCGGTCCTGGTGTCGAGCGCCATGTCGAAGGCCCGGTACGCGGGGTTCCACGTCGCGTCGAAGACCTTGCCGGTCTTCTTGCCGGTCACCGTGTAGGCGGTGTTGGTCCGCGCCCAGTAGTCGTGGACCCAGACGTCGCCGTCGTACCCGACGCCGGAGGGCTCCTTCTCCTCGATCGTGCCGGGGATCTTGATCCGGGTGATGACGTCTCCGCCGGAGGTCGCGCCGACCTTGGCTGCCGCCTGGGCCTCCGCGGTGCTCGACGTGGCGGTCTTGCTGTCGGTGCTGGACGGCTGCATACCGCTCGCGCCGGCCTTCCAGCCGGCGAGGTCGATCGTGCTTGCCGCGCCCGTGCCGGTGCGCACGGTCGCGCCGGTGGCATCGAGCTCGGGGTGCCGCGCGGCCTCGCCCAGGGTGTACGTGAGCGGGGCGGAGCCGGTGTTGGTCAACGTCAGCGAGCCGACGCCGTTCTGGTCGGTACCCAACAGCGTCTCGAGGCCGTCGGCCTTCAGGCCGGCGACACCCGTGGTCAGACGCGCGTCGATCTTCGCCTGCGAGAAGAGCTTGTCGAGCGAGAACGGGTACGACATGGTCGTGTAGTTCGGCGCCTCGACCGTCATGGTGTAACCGCCCGTCGGAAGCTGGCGGTGCACGAGGCCGGTTCCGTTGGTCGTGACGGTCTCGACGAGCCCGTCCTCGGTGCTGAAGGAGACCTTGGCGCCGGCCACCGGCAGCCCGTCGTTCTTGTCCACGACGGTCGCGTCGAGGTACCCGAAGTCCGGCATGTCGTAGGTGACAACCATCCCGTCGCGCAGCACGGGGGCGTGGTCGGAGAACCGGATGCCGTCGACGCCGGCCCAGCCCTGGATGCCGGTGACGCCGTTCGCGCCGGCGGTCACCGGATCGTCAGATCCGACGCCGTCGCCGTACCCGAAGATCATCGTGCCCGAGCGGGTGAACGTGGCCGAGAAGTTGACCGGTTCCGTGTATTCCGATCGGATGGGGTAGGCCCAGAGTTTGGCCTTGCGGTACTCGACGACGAACGCGTCCTCACCGTCGACCTTCGTGGTGGCCGTGAAGACACCACCGCCGGGGGCGAACTCGATGGGGCCCTCCAGGTAGAACGGGAAGGCACCCGCGCCGCCGTAGCCGGGGCCGGTGCTGCCGTCCGGAGAGATGATGCCGCGCAGGCCGACGCCGAGCGTGTCGTGGCTGCCGTTGTACAGCGCGATCGGGAACGGCAGCTGCACCGTTGCCCACACCCCGCTGCCGAACGTGACCTGCTCGGTGCCGCGCAGGTACTCGCCCTCGGTGACGGCGCAGCTGTAGCCGCCCTTGTCGACCACGAGCCCGACCGGGATCTCGGGCGACTCGTTCTGCGCTCCCACGGTCAGCGGGAGCGTCGAGGGGGAGAAGCAGGCGTTGGGGGTGACGGCCAGCTTGTACGCGCCCTCGGGGACAGCGGTGATCGTGAACGCGCCGTTGGCGTCCGTGCGTACCGGCTTCAGCGGCGTGTCCCGGATCGCGACGTCCGCGTTCGGCACGGGCCGCTTCTTGTCGTCCACGACCCGGCCGCTGATGTCGTGCTTCGCGGCGGCCGTGAGGGGCAGCTTGACCGAGGTGTCCTGGCCGAGGGAGACGCTGACGGTGGCGGTCGCGGTCAGGTAGCCGAAGACCTTGGTGCTGAGCTGGTAGTCGCCCACCGGGAGGTTCGTGGTGAACCGACCGTCCTTGTCGGTGCCGATCGACCGGCTGAACGGCCCGCTGATCGTCACGTCGGCGGCGGGGACTCCGGCGCCGTCGGCGGTGACGACACCGGTGAGGGTGCCGCCCTTGCGGGGCGCGAGCTCGAGCAGGCGGACGAGGTCGAGCCGGCCCTCGCCGTACATGTTGTTGAGCTCGGCGGTGCCGCCGCACTCGGTGTCGTCGACGTCGGTGGCCGACTCGGCGAGCAGGCGACGGGTCTCGTCGACCTGCCCGATCAGGGTCGGGTCGTAGCTCCAGAGCGCCGCGACCGCGCCGGCGACGTGCGGTGACGCCATCGACGTACCGGCCATCTCGACGTAGCTGTTGTTCGGATAGGACGAGCGGACGTTGACACCCGGCGCGGAGATCTCGGGCTTGATCCGGCCTCCCTCACCCTCGCCCTTGCGGGAGAACGACGCGAGCGTGCCGTCCTCGGCGTAGGCGCCGACGGAGTAGGCGCTCGCCGCGGAACCCGGCGAGGAGACCGTGTCACAGGCCGCGTACGGCGAGGTGTTTCCTGACGACCAGGTGCTGAAGATGCCCGCGGCGGTCCAGGCCTCGTCGACGGCCTGGAAGAAGTCGTCGAAGTCGTGCTCGACGGTCTGGCCCCACGAGTTGTTGACGACGTGCGGGCGCTTGGACGGGTCGGGGTTGTTTCCCGCAAGGTCGGTCGGGGCGAGCAGCCACCAGCCGGAGCGCAGCAGCGACTCGACACCGGTGCTGTCACAGCAGCCGTTCGTCGCGATCCACTGCGCGTCCGGGGCGACGCCGACGTGGTCGGTGCCGTCGACGCCGACCATGGTGCCCATGGTGTGCGTGCCGTGTCCGTTGTCGTCGCACGGCGCGCCCGTGCACGAGCCCCGGGTGGCCATCCAGTTGTAGTTGTGGTCGACGGTGCCGTCCGGCTTCGCGCCCCGGTACTGACGCGCCAGGGCGGGGTGGTCGAACTGGACGCCCGAGTCGAGGTTGGACACCGTGATGCCGGCGCCGGTGGCGCCCATGGCCCAGGCCTGCGGGGCGTGGATGGCGTCCAGACCCCACGTGACGGCGTCGTCCGCGCCCTTCTTCGGGGTGGCGGGGCGGGCAGCCTGGTCAGCGGGGAGCTTCTTCTCCACGGGCTGTACCAGGGCGACCTGCGGCGTGGCGTGGATCTCGGCGACCTGCACCCGCGCGGCCACGTCGAGAGCGAGCTTCTCGCTGCCGCCCTTGACGAGTACGGCGTTGGCGATCGGGTAGGGGGTGTACTTGACCCCGGCCCGGTCGAGTTCGGTGGAGACGGAGGCCAGGGAGTTCTTCGACGCCGTGGTCAGTGCGTCGTAGACGAACTGACCACGGGCCGTCCAGTCGGCGATCTTCTTCGCCGGCCCGAGGTCGGGCTTCGTGTCGAACGTGATCCAGAAGTCGGAGGCCGGCTGTGCGCGGAAACGGTCTTTCAGGGTCGGCGCGATCTTCCTGGCCGCCGTGCCGGGATCCGGCTCGGCGGCGGACGCCGGTATCGGCTGGAGCATGCTCAGGCCGACCGCTGCGGCCAGCGTTGCCGCGAGGGCTGTGAATCTCATCGGGGTCCTTCGCCTACAGGGGTTGGTAGGGGTCGTGGCTCTCGTGGTCGACGGCACCGTCGGCGTCGCGTACGTCGGAGGCGTCGCGCGGGGTGACGCGCGATTCGCCGAGCCGCTCGGGTGGCGGCTGGTGTTCGAGGGCGGAGTCGTCAGGCACGACGGGACGCTCAGGCATTCATCGCCCATGGGCTATGGATCATGGACTCATGCTGGATGAGCCGGGTGGCCTTAGCTATCCGGCGGATACGTCAAAATTCACGATGCATTGTCGAGGGATTCGTCCTCGGCGAACACGCCGGCCTCCACCGCCTTGACCGCGAGCGCGGTCCGGCTGCTCACCTTCAGCTTGCGCATCGCCGCGCGTAGCTGCTGGTCCACCGTGGCCGGCGACTTGGCCAGGATCCGGCTGATCTCCCGGTTGGTCTTGCCGGCGACGACCAGTTGGACCACGTCGAGCTCGCGGGGGGAGAGCTGGTCCCCGTACCCGCGTCGGCCGCCGCGCCACAGTCGCGGGACCTCGGCGCCGTGCTCGCGAAGCCGCTGCGCGACACGGTCCGCGTCGCCGCGGGCGCCGAGCCTGAACAGCCGCTCGTACTGTGCCGCCAGCAGCTCGCCACCCTGCTCGGTCCGGCCCTGCGCGATGATCGCCTCGGCTTGGCGCTCGCGGGCACGCATCGCGTCGTAGGGGCGCGGCAACGCGCTCCAGGCACGCGCCGCGCGGTCGTACGCCGTCGCCGCGCGGGCGTGCTCCCCGGTCGCGGCGAGCAGCAGGGCGCGACACACGGTGAGCGCGGCGCGCGGCGCGGGCGCCGTACGGCCACGCAGTCCTCTGGCGAACTGGTCGGTCAGGCGCGTCGCGGCCGTCAGGTCACCGGCGGCGAGGTACGCCTCGATCCGGGCGGGTACGAGGTCCGTCGCCCAGACCCAGACGCCCTTTCGCCGGACGGTCTCCATCGGCTCGTTCGTGATCCGCAGGGCTCGGCCGCTGTTGCCGTCCGCCAGCCACAACCTGGCCAGCGCCGCGGCGGCCTCCATCGTGTCGTCGGCCGCGCCGAGGCGGGCGGATTCCTCGAGGACGAGCCGGAACTGCTCCTCCGCGACACGCCGCCGTCCGGCTGCGGCCGCCAGGCGGGCGGCGAGGCGAATGCTTCCCAGGTAGTGTGCCGGCCGGTCCCGGTCGGCGTCGGCGAGTGCCGCGCTCGTCTCCGTGAGGCCGTCCCACCGACCGGTGAGCCACGCCAGATTGGCCTGTTCGAGTCGGACGTTGTGCTGCAACCGGGACGCCTGCTCGACCTCGGCGAGGCTCATGGCGACGTCGAGGTGTTCCTCGGCGTCGGCGTACCGCCCCCAGATCAGCGCGCCGGTGCCGACATTCGTGTGGATGCGGGCCACGTCGAGACGCTCCGCCGAGGTCGTGCCACCGACGGGCAGGTCGGCGACGACCTCCCAGGCCTCCTCCTCGCCCAGCATCAGCAACGCCGCCGCCCGGTTCCCGGCCAGGTTCAGCTTCTCGGCGGGGGAGTCGATCTGGGCGGTGAGGTCGGCGGCGCGGTCGAGCCATCGCCGATGGGTGGACGCCGGCCACGGCCCCGCGTACGCCCAGCCGAGGTAGGTCATCGCCCGAGCCGCCTCGACCGGGTCGTGGTCGAGGTTGGCGACCGCCTGCTCCAGCTCGCGGAGGGCGGCCTGCGCCTCACCCCCGGTGATGAGAAGCCGACCCAGGGGGTTGCGGATCTCGGCCTGCTGCCGGGCGGAGAGGCCGGGGGTCTCCAGCACCGAACGCAGGGTACGGATAACCCGGTGGTAGACCTGGTCGACCTGTTCTCGGCGGCCCAGTGCGGCGACTCCGGCGATGCGGGCGACCCGCGCCCGGTCCACCGGCGGCAGCACGGCCCACGACAGCAGGTCGACAAGCATGTCGGCCGCCTTGGTGTGGTCGCCCGAGGCGATGGCCAACTCGGCGCCCTGCTCGGCGTACCGCGCCCAGGACCGGGTCTCGCCGGCCTCCCGGAAGTGGTGGGCGAGGCGCGCCACGGGCGGCGGGTGCAGGTGCTCCAGGGAGCGCCCGGCCAGCAGGTGGACGTGTCTGCGGTCGGTCAGCGGGATCGACTCGTAGACGGCGGTGGCGGCCAGTACATGCCGGAAGCGCCACCTGCCGCGCTCGTCTCCGTCCAGGACACCGGCGCTGGCCGCCTCCGCGATGGCGGCCCGGCACGCGGTCGGCGACAGGCCCGCGGTCATCGCGATCGTCGCCACCGAGGACCGTTCCGCCAACGTCGCCGCGGCGCGCAACGCCTGCTGCGCCGTGGGTGACAGGCGGCTCACCCGCTCGCGGGTGGAGTCACGCACCGTCGGCGGCACCTGTAGCTCGCGCAGCTTCAGCCGGACCCACTGGCCGTCGCGGAAGACGAGGTCGGCCCGATCGCACATGAGACGGACCGACTCCTCCAGCGCCAGCGGGACGCCGCCGGTCCGTTCGTGCATGAACGTCGTGAACTCCTGCGAGATCGGGTTGCCGTCCAGCATCGAGGACACCAGCGCCGCCGTGTCGTCGGGTCGCATGGGCGCCAGGGCGATCCTCAGCTGCGTCACGCCAGCGGGCAGCCGGGACGTCAGCCGCAGCAGCAGCGATCCGTCGCCGACCTCCTCGGGCCGGTAGGAGATGACGAGGCTCGGACCGTCCGAGTGCTGTCGGGAGATGACGAACAGCAGGAACTCGAGGGTCACCTCGTCGGCCCAGTGCGCGTCCTCGAGGACGAGGACGTCGACCCCCAGCGCCCGCATCAGCTCGTCCAGGGCGCGGAACAGTCGGTGCCGGGCCGCCTTCGCGTCGTCCAGGGGTGGCAGCGCGGGCGGCAGGCTCGCGGACCATTCGGGGAACAGGGGCCGGAGCGCGCCCGCGAGCGCGGTGAGCCGCAGCCGCGACACCGGACTGTCGATCCCCCGGAACGCGTCGACGATCGGCCCCAACGTGAGCGACTCGCGCAGCGGTGGGCACACCGACACCAGGGCGGTGCGCCGGGCCGGGGCGGCGTGCCACTCGCGTAGCAGCCGGCTCTTGCCGATGCCCGCCTCGCCCTCCACCAGCACGATCGCCGGTGGCCGGGCCAGGGCGCCCCGGAGTGCCGCCAGCTCCCGGTCACGACCCACGAAGCGCGGGGTGGAGACGGTTGGTGCGGTCCCGTCGTCCTCGTTTGCGGGGTCGAGCATGCGTGATGATCTCGCTTTTCGGCGCGTGGACACAAGACCATCGCCACCGACGGTCTCGGGCGACCTTGCGGAAATCATCTTAGTCATTAAGATAATCGCATGGGCATATCGACAGACTTCTCGGTGGCAATCGCCGGCGGCGGCCTCTCCGGCCTCTGCCTCGCCCAGTACCTGATGCGCGCCGGCATCGAGGTGCACGTCTACGAGCGGGACCCGGGCCCCTTCGTCCGGCGACAGGGCTACCGGATCATCCTCGACCGGTACGGGCTGGAGGCGCTGCGCGAGAGCCTGCCCCGCCAGCTGTACAACCTGGCGCTGGCCACGGGCGACGAGCCCGGCGGGCACCTCCGCTTCACCGACAGTCGACTGCGGGACGCGTTCACCATCACCTTCAAGGACGAGCCGTACGCGACCCGCCAGGTCGACCGGCTGACCCTGCGGTCGATCCTGCAGTCCGGGCTGAACGGACGCATCCACTACGGCAAGGAGGCCGTCGCGGTGGACAGCGGCGGCCCGGCAGGGCTACGGCTGCGGTTCTCCGACGGCGGGGCCGTGGCGGCGACGGTCGTCGTGGGCGCGGACGGCGTCGGCTCGGCGTTGCGCGCGCAGCTCATGCCGGACGCGCACCCGGCGAGCGCTGCACTGGCGGGCATCTACGGCCGGTCGCCCCTGCGCCGCAACGGCGAGAGCATGATCCCGGACGCGCTGCGCAGCAGCGGTGTCCTGGCCATCGGCGACCGGCCAGGTCGCGCCTTCTTCTTCACCTCGATGCGGTTCGGCGAGAGCCCACGGGAGGCGTTCGCGCGTCTGGCACCGGGCAACTACGCGCCCACCGGCGACGACTACGTCATGTGGGGACTGCTGCTTCGCCAGGAGGAGGTGCCCATCGGTGTCCGCGGGGACCTGTTGGCGCTGTGGAGACTGGCCGCCGGTATGACAACGGACTTCCACCCGCTCATCCGGCGGCTGGTCGCCACGGCCGAACTGGACGCCACGGTGCTCAATCTCTTCGCCACGGGCCGACGACCGCGTCGCTGGGCGGTGCCCCGGGCGACGATGATGGGCGACGCCGTGCACGTCATGCCGCCGTTCGGCGCGCACGGCGGCAACACCGCGCTGCGCGACGCCGCCCTGCTCGGCCGCAAGCTGGTCGAGGCCCGCGCGAGCGGCAGGGGAGTGGAGGAGGCGATCGCCGCCTACCAGGAGGAGATGGTTCCGTACGCCTTCCGTGCCGTCGACACCGCCGGTCGGCTGATGCGCCGCCTCACCGGGGGCGCGGCCGCACCCCACTGGGTGCTGACCCGCGTGTTACCTCGGCTGCACCGGGTCACCGTGCCGGAGGCATGATTGCGGGCATGTCCCACGTGCCGGCCAGGGCGTCCGCGATCGCCGACCTCATGCGCGCCGGCCGGGAGATGTCGCGGCTGTCCATGGTGTTCCGGTACGCCATCGCGGAGCAGTTGGGCCTCACCGTGAGCGACCTGGAGTGCCTGGACTTCCTGGCGGACGTCGGGTCCGCCACGGCGGGGCAGGTCGCCGAGCGGACCAACCTCACCACCGGTGCGGTGACCAGCATGCTGCGCCGGCTCCAGCAGGCGGGCTACGTGACGGCCGAGCGCGATCCGGCGGACCGGCGGCGGGTGATCGTCGCCCTGCGACCGGACCGGGTCGCCGAGCTGACGCGGCCGTACGAGCGGTTCGCCGGGCGCGTCGGGCGGCTCGTCGAGGGCTACCGTGCCGAGGAGGTCGAGCTGCTGGTCCGGCACTACGACCGCATGCACGCGCTGTACCTCGCCGAGCTGGACCGCTTCCGCGACGGCGACACCGCGCAACGGGAGCGCGGTCAGGTCGCGGAGGGCCGCGGGTAGCCGAGTTCGTACGAGATCTGGCTGGCGGTGTCCAGGAGGAGTGGCAGGTTGCCCTTCAACTCGTCGAGGCTCGCGATGACCTCGATCGCCGTGATCGAGACGGCGGCGATGACCTGCCCCCGCGAGTCCCTGATGGGTGCGGCCACGCACATCACGTACGCGTCGTGCTCGCCGTCGTCCACGGCCCAACCACGATCGTGGATGCGGACGAGTTCGGCATCGAGCGCCTCACGGTCGGCGAAGGTCGTGTCGGTGAACCTCTCGAAGACGACGGGGGAGAGCAGCCGCTCACGATCGTCCCGGGGCAGGTACGCCAGGATGGTCTTCCCGACGGCGCTCGCGTAGATCGACACCGCGCGCCCGACCCGCGAGGGCAGCTTGACGGCGTCGAACGCCGGGCTGTCCACCTTGTCGATGTAGATGATCTCGTCACCGGTCAGCTGTGCCAGGTGCACGGTGTGGCCGGTCTCGCGTTGCAGCGCACGCAGGTGCGCGGCGGCGGGCTGGCGCAGGTCCATCGAGCCGAGCGCGAGTTCGGACAGCTCGATCAGTCCGCTGCCGAGCACGTAGGTGCCCGCGCCGGTACGACGGACGAAGCGCGCGGATTCCAGTGTGTGCAGAATCCGCAGGGCCGTCGACTTGTGGACCCCGAGCACGTCCGCGGCCTCCGTCAGGGACAGCGGATGCTCGGCCGATCGACGGATGAGGTCGATCGCGCGGCGAATCGATTGCGCCACGGCTCTGTCTCCCCTCGCGCGACGCGCGGCTACGCCGCTGTCGTTGCATCATGTGCAATGTAGTTGACGCAATGCGCAATCGCCACTTGACAACGTTGCACATGTCGCTACGATCGTTGCAATTTATGAACTTGACTCCAACTCGTAATGGTGGAGCGACGATGGGTAAGCAGCGCGCTCGTATCGGCTTCGCCAGGGCGACGAATGACGGCGACCACCATGCCCTCGCGTCCTGAGATCGCCCACGAGCGGCTGACGCCGACCACCGACGGCGAATCTCCGCGCGCCGACTGGGTCGGTACCGCCGCCGAGGCCCTACCGGACGACGTGGACAGTGTCCTGGTCGGCCGGATCTGGGATCCGTCCGTCGACGGCCCGACGCCCGTCGCCGTGCGCGACGGTGTGGTCATCGACCTGAGCCATCGGTTCGCGACCGTCCGGGACATCTGCGAACTGCCCGACCCCGCCGCGACCGTGGCCGGGCTCGACGGGGCGCGGGTCGGCGACTTCGGCGAGATCCTGGCCAACACGGTGGCCGCGACCCGAGACGGTGGCAGACCCTGGCTGCTCGCCCCGGTCGACCTCCAGGCGCTCAAGGCCGCCGGCGTGACCTTCCCCATCTCGATGATCGAACGGGTCATCGAGGAGCGGGCACGGGGGGACCTGGCTCTCGCGGCGGACATCCGGCAACGGATGTTCGCCGACATCGGTGTCGACCTGCACAACCTGAAGCCGGGCTCGGGCGAGGCGGACCGGCTCAAGAGCATGCTGGTCGCCGAGGGCATGTGGAGCCAGTACCTGGAGGTGGGGATCGGCCCGGACGCCGAGATCTTCACCAAGGGGCAGATTCTCTCCGCCGTCGGCACCGCCGTCGACGTCGGTGTGCTCGCCGCGTCGACCTGGAACAACCCGGAACCCGAGATCACGCTCATCGTCCAGTCCAGCGGCCGGATCGTCGGCGCCACCCTCGGCAACGACGTCAACCTGCGCGACATCGAGGGCCGCTCGGCGCTCCTGCTTCCCCTGGCGAAGGACAACAACGCGTCCTGCGCCCTCGGCCCGCTGATCCGGCTCTTCGACGACCGGTTCGGCATGGAGCGGGTCCGCGAGCTCGAGGTGCGTCTGGAGGTCTGCGGGGCGGACGGCTTCCGGCTGGAGGCGGTCTCGCAGATGACGCAGATGTCGCGCGACCCGGAGGACCTGGTGCGGCAGTTGATCGGCCCGCACCACCACTATCCGGACGGCGCCGCGCTGATGCTCGGCACCATGTTCGCGCCGGTCCAGGACCGGGGCCGCCCCGGCGAGGGCTTCACCCACAAGGTCGACGACGTGGTACGGATCAGCTGCCCGGCCCTCGGCACCCTGGTCAACCGGGTGCGGCACGCCCAGGAGTGCGAACCCTGGCACTTCGGCGTCCGCGATCTGATGGGCAATCTGGCAAGGAGAGGACTGCTGTGAACGTGGTCAGCACCGTCGATCCGCGCGACGGCCGGCGTCGCGCGACGGATCTCAGCGAGACCGACGAGTCCCGCCTGGACGAGGTCGCCGGCCAGGCGTCCCGGGCGACGCGCTGGTTGGCCGGTCTGGGGAGGATCGGCAGGGCGGAGCTGATGGACGCCATCGCCGCGTCCCTGGAATCCCGTCGGAAGGACCTGGTCGCGGCCGCCGAGGCGGAGACCGGGTTGGCCAACGCACGACTGGACTCCGAGCTCACCCGGGCCGCGGTCCAGTTCCGGATGTTCGGCGACGTGCTGCGCGACGGCGCGTACGTCGAAGCGGCCATCGACCACGCCGCCGACACCCCACTCGGACCCGGTCCGGACGTGCGGCGGATGCTCGTACCCCTCGGACCGGTCGCCGTCTTCGGCGCCAGCAATTTTCCGTTCGCCTTCTCGGTCGCCGGCGGTGACACAGCCGCCGCCCTCGCCGCCGGCTGTCCCACGGTCCTGAAGGCCCACCCGTCCCACCCGCTGACGTCGCACGCGTCCGCCGCCGCGATCTCCTCGGCCGTCCGCGACCTGGGCGGACCCGAGGGTGTCATCGCGGCCGTGTACGGGGAACAGGCCGGCCGCTCGCTGGTGCGGCACCCCGCGATCCGTGCGGCTGCCCTCACGGGCTCGGTCAACGCCGCCCGCGCCATCCAGACGGCCATCGACGAACGACCCGATCCCATCCCCCTGTACGCCGAACTGAGCAGCGTGAACCCGATCGTCGTCCTGCCCGGTGCGACCGTCGACCGGGCCGAGGAGATCGCCGAGGGCCTGTTCGCCTCCTTCACGGCCTCCGGCGGTCAGCTCTGCACCAAGCCCGGCCTGGCGTTCGTCCCGGCTGGTAAGGGTGGTGACCTGCTGGTGGACACCCTGCGGCGGAGTGTCGCCAGCTCGGGCGGCGCGATCCTGCTCAACGAGCGCATCCGGGACGCGTTCGAGAGCCGGGCCACGGGGTTCGAGCGGGCCGGTGCCCGGGTCTCGGCGCAGGCCCAGGTCGACCCCGGGGCGGGCTTCGCTGTCGCGCCGAGGCTCCTGGAGGTCGACCTGTCGGGCCTGACCCCCGAGATCGCCGACGAGTGCTTCGGTCCGCTCATGGTCGTGGTCCGGTACGACGACGCCGCCGAACTGGACACCGCGCTGGACGCCGTCCCGCCGTCGCTGACCGGTTCCGTCCACCGGGGCGTCCAGGACGACGTCGACGTCGTACGCCGGCTGGTCGACGTGCTCTCCGCCCGCGCGGGGCGCATCGTCTTCGACGGCTATCCCACCGGTGTCCGGGTGTCGTGGGCCCAGCACCACGGTGGACCCTGGCCGTCGACGAACGCCGTGCACACGTCGGTGGGCGCCACGTCCATCCGGCGGTTCCTCCGGCCGTTGGCATGGCAGGACGCCCCGGCCTGGGTCCTACCCGAGGAGTTGCGCGACGAGTATTCCGCCATTGCGCGACGGGTCGACGGGAGGTTGACGCCAGCGGTCGAATAATTGCGTCCACGGGTCACTCGGGAGCGTTTCTCCGTCACCTGCGGGTGACGCGCGGATTCCTTTGCGGAACGAACCCGAGCGGATAGTTCGCGCCAGTTGTGCAGGCGCTCCCAGTGCCATTATCAGACGCGATAATTCGGTCCTGGTCTGACCGTCGACGCGATTCTCCGTACTTCCTGTGGTGGGGAAAGGCCCCGGCCGCGCACCCCCTGGTGTAGCGGGGGGCGCGCGGCCGGGGTTGGTCTTACGGGGTCGCGTCGGTGGTGCGCAGCCGCAGCATGGTCCACGACGCGGGCGGAAGGGTCAGCCGGACGCTGCCGCCGCCCGCCTGGGCCGTGTCGTTGGGACGCGGCTCGGCGTGGTCGGGACCGCCCGCGGTGTTCTTGGCACCGAGGTCGGCGCCCCCGACGGTGACGCATTCGATGATGCCGCCCACCTGGACGCCGGCGAGGTCGACGGTCACCTCGGCCGGGGTGTCGACGACCCGGTTGACGAGGAACACGGTCAGCTCCGCGGTGCTGTCGTCCCAGGTGGAGACCGCGTCGACCGCGTCGATGACGCCGTAGCGGTCGGTGGTCGTGGTGCTGCCGTCACGCAGCACGTCGAGGACGACGCCCTGGGCGTGCCGGGCCGTCCGGGCGAAGGGGTGGAAGATGGTCTGCCGCCAGGCCGAACCCCCCGGTTCGGTCATGATCGGCGCGATGACGTTGACCAGTTGGGCCTGGCACGCCGCGGTCACCCGGTCGCTGTGCCGCAGCAGGCTGATGAGCAGGCCACCGACGACGACGGCGTCGGCCACGCTGTAGTGGTCCTCCAGCAGAGGCGGCGCGACCGGCCAGTCCTCGCCGCTCGGCGGCGTGGACGGCGCCGCGGACTGGTACCAGACGTTCCACTCGTCGAACGCGATCATGATTTTCTTGCTCGACCGGCGGATCGCACCGACCGAGTCGGCGATGGCGGTGACGGCGTCGATGTACCTGTCCATGTCCTCGGCCGAGGCGAGGAAGCTGGGCAGGTCGTCGTCGACCGGCTGGTAGTAGGCGTGCAGTGAGATCAGGTCGACGTCGTCGTACGCCTCGGTCAGCACGTCGCGCTCCCAGCTCCCGAAGGTCGGCATGCCGAGGTGGGACGAACCGCAGGCGACGAGTTCGAGGTCCGGGTCGAAGCGGCGCATCGCCTTCGCGGTCTGCGCGGCGAGCCGGCCGTACTCGGTCGCGCTCCGCTGGCCCACCTGCCACGGGCCGTCCATCTCGTTGCCCAGGCACCACAGTGTGATCCCGTACGGGTCGACGGCGCCGTTGTCGCGACGCTTGTCGGCGAGGTGGCTGCCGCCGCGGTGATTGGCGTACTCCAGCAGGTCGACGGCCTCGGCGGTGCCACGGGTGCCGAGGTTGACCGCCATGATCGGGTCGACGCCCGCCTTACCGACCCAGCGCATGAACTCGTCCAGCCCGAACGCGTTGGTCTCCAGGCTGTGCCAGGCGAGGTCGAGCCGGGCCGGTCGTCGGTCGACCGGACCGACGCCGTCCTCCCAGCGATAGGAGGAGACGAAGTTGCCGCCCGGGTAGCGGACGGTGGTGATGCCCAGCTCCCGGACGAGCGCGAGGACGTCGCCCCGGAAGCCGTCCGCGTCGGCTGTCGGGTGGCCGGGCTCGTAGATCCCGGTGTAGACACAGCGGCCCAGGTGCTCCACGAACGAGCCGAAGAGCCGGCGCGGCACCGGTGCGACGCGTCGACGTGGGTCCAGGAGCAGGCGCGCGGTGTTCACGACTGCCCTCCAGGCCGGCTCGGACGGGGCCGGACGGGCGAGGCGGCGCGGTGGGGGAGTGGGTGCGGCGCTGGGGCGGGGTGGGTGTTCAGGGCGGGCTCCCTTCGTGCGAGGCCACCGACGTCGAGATCCGCGTCGCGGTGCCGGGGGCCGAGGGGTGGTGGGTCGGTGTGACCTCTGGACATCGCCATGATCATCGATTACGTTCCCGATCTATGTAAACGTTACCGATCATGCTCGCGTGAGGGAACACCCGTCGCGGAATGGTGCCTGACGGAGAGTGTCGTTCCGTTGTCAGCGGGTGGATCGATCGCGCGAAATAGCGATCCGGTGGCTTTCTCGGTGTCGCCGCGAGAGGTGGGAAGTTCACGCTGTGAACATCCCGTTAGGACCCCGCGCGCGGAACGCTGGTGAGGCGAAAGGCTCTTGTGTTCGTAATCGTGGTCCGTTACGTTGGCAACATCCTGGAAACGTAACCGATAACGATTGCAGTCCAGAGAGAGCGGCATGATCGAAGCCAATGCGCCGGTAACGATGAGTGATGTCGCCCGGATCGCCGGCGTCTCCACCGCCACCGTCTCCCGTGTCGTCAACGGGCACTACGGCGTCAGCGCCCGCACGATCGCCCAGGTCCGCACCGCGATCCAGGAACTCGGCTACGAGTCGAGCCTGGTGGCGTCGAGCCTGCGACGCAGCCGCACCAACGTTCTAGGCCTCGTGGCGCACAGCTTCCAGTCGTACACGGCGGAGGTGCTCAAGGGCGTCATGAAGGCGCTCAGTCGCTCCGGCTTCGACCTCATCATCTACGCCAACAGTGACCTCTACGGGTCCTACTCGGAGGGCTGGGAACAGCGGCACCTGACGCGCCTGTCGGGCACCCTCACCGACGGGTGCATCGTCGTCACGCCCTGGGGTGAGATGCGCAGCCGTACCCCGGTCGTGGCCATCGACCCGGTGCGAGGGTCGACGGGGCCCTCCGTCATGGCCGACAATCTCGCCGGTGCCACCACGGCTGTGGCGCACCTGCTCGACCTGGGTCATCGACGCATCGGGTTCATCGCCGGGCGCGACAGTCTAGCCTCGGCGTGGTCCCGGGAGGAGGGCTACCGGGCGGCGTTGGACGGTGCCGGCGTGCCTGTCGACCCGACGTTGATCGGCAGGGGGGACTTCAACCCCGAGTCGGCGGTGCCGTTGGCGCGTGCCCTGCTGCAACGGCCGGACCGGCCGTCGGCGATCTTCGCGGCGAGCGACGGGATGGCCCTCAAGGTGCTGGAGGTCGCCCGGGAGTTGGGACTCGCCGTCCCCGGTGACCTGTCCGTCGTCGGCTTCGACAACATCCCCGAGTCGGCGTCGACCGAGCCGGGTCTGACCACCGTGGACCAGTCGATGTACCAGCTCGGGTACGAAGCCGCGCGGATGCTCAAGTCGCTGGTGACCGGCGAGTGGGACGAGCCGAACCAGATAGTGCTCCCGACCAGTCTCGTGGTGCGCGGCTCGACCGCGGCACCGACGAGCGACCAGAGGAGGTGAGCGCAACCGCACGGCGAGATCCACCGATGGGTTGAGCTGGCCAGCGGGTCGCATCCGCTGCCGGCACAGGAAAGGAGTGGAGCGTGACAACCGAACATTATCACGGGCGCTTACGCCGTCTGGGCGTACGCCGGCTCTCGGCGGCGTTCACCGCCGGAGTCATCGCCATGGCGGCGGCCCTGCTCACACCGCAACCGGCAGCGGCGGCGGACACGCCGTGGCTGGAGGTCTCCCCGGACCGGTACGCGTCGTTCACCGTCCCGGCCGCGTACGTCCAGGAGCACCTGGGCGAGGTCTCGCAGGTCGTCGTCGAGGGAAACTTCGGGCCGTCCGCCTCCTGGGCGGAGTTCGGCCTGACGCGCCGGGGTGACGTGTGGTCCGGTGTGCTCGGCGCGTTGACGCCGGGGTTGTACCGCTACCAGGTGACCGCCGACGACACCAAGACCATCAAGGACCCGACGAACAGCACGAGCGTGGCGTCGAACCCGCTCCTGAGCACCTTCCTGGTGGCGGGCGACTCGGCGCGCTGGCTGGCCGACGCGCCCGCCGGCACCGGCGGCACGGTCGGGACGTTGACGTACCGGGTCCGCGGCGAGCAGCGCTCGGCCCTGGTCTGGACACCACCCGGGTACGCGGCCAAGAAGCCGAAGGGCTACCCGACGCTCTTCCTGGAGTCGGGTGCCGGTGCGGCCGCCACCGACTGGCTCGACCTCGGCCGCACGAAGCAGATCCTCGACAACCTCTCGGCGGCCGGCGTCATGCAGCCGATGGTCGTGGTGATCGCCGACAGCGCGGACGACCGGGAGCTGAAGGATCTCCGCAAGGCGGTCGCCGCCAACTACCGGGTCCTTCGCGATCCGGCGCACCAGGCCATCGCCGGCGTCACCGACGGCGCGGCGCGGGCCGTACGGGCGGCGTTCGCGAGGCCGGGCCAGTTCGGCTATGTCGGCTGGTTCTCGGGCACGTCGACTCCGACGATCGACCGCAAGGACGCCAAGGCGGTCAACCACGGCCTGAAGCTGCTGCGGCTCTACACCGGCAACGTCACCGACCCGGCCTACAACACGACCTACCGGCTGACGAAGGCGCTGGACCGGGCCGACGTCCGGTTCGAGTTCGACGGGGTCGACCCCGACGGCGGGGGAACCTGGACCACCTGGCAGGAGAACCTCGTCGACTTCGTGCCACGGCTGTTCCGGCACGTGTCGGACCACGGGCCGAGCCCGGGCCACGGTCGGTTCACGGGCGAGTTCACGCCTCCGCCGGCCGGCACCACCCCGACGCCGTTCGTCACCGAGGACGGGTTCGTCACCTTCGAGACCACCACCGACTTCGCGGACGCCCAGCACGTCACGGTGTGGGCCAACATCGCGCCGGGCGGCAGTTGGCTGCGCGTGCCGCTGACGCGTGACGGCGGCCGGTGGCGGGCGACCGTCGGGCCGCTGAAGCCCTGGTTCTACTACTACCGGCTGATCGTCGACCGGGTGCCGTTCAAGGACACCTCGAATCCGACGAAGGTCACCACGGAACCGATGTGGAGCACGTTCCTCGTCCCGGGCCCGGAGGCTCGACTGCTGACGGACGTGCCCGCCGGCCAGGGCGGAAAGGTCGAGAGCATGACCTATGCCAGCACGGTGGCGGGCCAGGACCGCACCGCGCTGGTGTGGACTCCACCCGGGTACGACCCTGGTCGGGCGCAGCCGTATCCCGTCCTGTACCTCCAACACGGAGGCGGCCAGAACTACACGGACTGGGTCGAGATGGGCCGGGCCAGGCAGATCCTCGACCACCAGTTCCTCGACGGTGACCTCACGCCGATGGTGGTCGTGATGGGCAACGGCAACTCGTCGAACTTCAACCGGGAACTGTTGGAGAACATCGTGCCGACGGCCCGATCCCGCTACCACATCTCCAGCGACCCGTCCCAGCAGGCCATCGCCGGCCTGTCGATGGGCGGCGGGCAGGCGCTCGGCATCCTGCGCGCCTACCCGGGCCAGTTCGCCTACGTGGCGGCGTTCTCCGCCGGGTTCGGCAGCGGCACCGGCGTCGACGTCGAGGCGATCAACAACGGCACCACGATGCTGCGCCTGTACGTCGGCGACCGCACCGACTTCGTGTACCCGAGCTTCATGGCATCGCTGACCACGTTGGACACCCTCGGTATCCGCTACGAGTTCGACGGGGTCACCCCCGGACCGCACGGCTGGGACGTGTGGCAGAAGAACCTCATCGACCTGGCGCCGCGTCTGTTCAAGCGCTAGGAGCCGTCCCCGGCGACGCCACCGGGAGCAGGAGAGCCTGCCCCGGTGGCGCCCGGCCAGCGCATGGATGTCTGTGCACCGCCACCCCCGAAGGGAACCATCTCAATGAAGAGAAGACGCAAGCTCGCCACGGTGGCCCTGCTCGCGGCAGTGAGCGGCCTGGTCGCCTGCTCCTCGGACGACGGCGGCAGCGACGCGAGCAACTGCACGAACACCATCACCAAGCAGAACGTGCCGGTCGTGACGATGTGGGGCTGGTACCCCAACACCCAGCTCGTCGTCGACAACTTCAACAAGCTGCACGACGACGTGCAGGTCTGCTGGACCAACGTCGGGCAGGGCGGTGACGAGTACGACAAGTTCCAGACGGCCATCTCGGCGGGCACCGGCGCACCCGACGTGATCATGGTGGAGGCGGACCGGATTCCGACCTTCCAGATCCAGGGCGCGCTCGTCGACATCAAGCAGTACGGCTACGACGCGGTCAAGGCCAACTACGGCGAGGGCGCCTGGAAGGACGTGTCGGTCGGCGACGCGGTCTACGGCGTCCCGGTCGACGGCGGCCCGATGGGCATGATCTACCGCAAGGACATCTTCGACAAGTACAAGATCACGCCGCCGAAGACCTGGGCCGAGTACGAGCAGGCCGCGCAGAAGGTGAAGGACGCCGGTGGTCCGCTGTTCGGGGATCTCGGCGCGAACGTCCCGGCGGTCCTGATGGCGCTGCAGATCCAGAAGGGCGCCGCGCCCTTCACCTTCGATCCGGCGCAGCCGAAGTCGATCGGCGTGCAGCTCAACGACCAGGCGTCCAAGGACGTGCTGGACTACTGGGGCGGCCTCGCCAAGAAGGGCCTGGTGGGTACGCAGGACCAGTTCACCCCGGAGTACATCTCCGGTGTGATCAACGGGAACTACGCGACGTACATCTCGGCGGCGTGGGCTCCGGGCTACCTCACCGGCGCTGGCGTCGGCAAGGGGCAGGACACCGGCAAGTTCGCGGTGGCGCCACTGCCGCAGTGGGATCCGGCCAACCCGGTGCAGGTGAACTGGGGTGGGTCGGCCTTCTCGGTGACCAAGCAGGCGAAGAAGCCGGAGCTGGCGGCGAAGGTCGCGTACGGGCTCTACGCCGACAAGGAGTCACTCACCGACGGCTGGACCAACCAGATCATCTTCCCGTTGAACCTCACGGCGCTCAAGGACCCCGCGTTCGTCGACCTGAAGGTGGCGTTCTTCGACGGCCAGCAGGCCAACAAGGAGGTCTACCTTCCCGCCGCCGAGGCGTACAAGGGTGTCGCCTACGCGCCCTTCGGTCAGTACTACCTGGACGCCATGACGAAGCAGATCAGCGAGGTCATCAAGGGTTCCGTCACCGGCTCACAGGCCGCCGACAAGCTCCAGGACGACGTGGCGAAGTACGCCAAGGAGCAGGGCTTCACCGTCCAGTGACCGCTTCGGGTGGGCCGGCCCTGGCCGGCCCACCCTCCACCCCGCAGCGTCCACGTCCCGGAGACCGAGATGACAACCCTGACCGAGAAGCGCACACCGCGCAGTCAGCACGAGAAGCCCAAGATCCGTGGCAAGGTGCACCTCCGCGAACACCTGATGGGGTGGCTCTTCGTCGGGCCCTTCGCGATCGTCTTCCTGGCGTTCCTCATCGCGCCGCTGGCGTACGCGCTGTACCTCAGTCTGTTTCAGAAGAAGCTGATCGGTGGCACCAGCTTCGTCCTCTTCGACAACTACGTGAAGGCGTTCACCGACCCGAGTTTCCTGTCGGGTGCGTGGTTCGTCCTTCGCTTCTCGCTCGTCTCGATCCCGCTGCAGATCGTCCTCGCGCTCGCGCTGGCCCTCATCCTGGACGCGGTGACCACGCTGTTCGCCCGCTTCTCCCGCCTCATGATCTTTCTTCCGTACGCGATCCCGACAGTCATCGGGGCGGTGATGTGGGGGTTCCTCTACAGCAAGGGTTTCGGCCCGCTCACCGACATCTTCGGGCTCTTCGGCGCCAGCGCACCCGACTTCCTGGGCAGCGACCTGATCTTCTACGGCCTGCTCAACGTCGTCACCTGGCAGTGGGCCGGCTACTACATGATCATCCTGTACGCGGCGTTGCAGGGAGTCGACCCGACGCTCTACGAGGCAGCCCGGATGGACGGTGCCGGGCGGTGGCAGATCGCGACGCGGATCAAGATTCCGCTGATCGCGCCGGCGTTGATCCTGATCCTGGTCTTCTCGCTCATCGGCACCCTGCAGTTCTTCAACGAACCGCAGATCCTGCGCTACCTCGCCGCAGGCACCATCGGGACCGACTTCACCCCCAACATGTACGCGTACCAGCAGGCGTTCTCACTCGCCAACTTCAACTACGGGTCGGCGATCTCCTTCGCCCTCGGCGGCATCGTCTTCATCTGCGTGTACGCCTTCCTGTTCTTCACCCGCAAGCGGAGGAGCTTCCTGTAGATGACCGACCACACAAGCGTCCGCGCAGGCGCTCGCCGGCCGCAGCGCTACCTCCCTCTGCAGATCCTCCTCGGCTTCCTGGTGATCTACTTCCTCGTACCGTTCTGGTGGGTCATCGTCAACAGCTCCAAGGACGCGCCGGGCCTCTTCGGTGGCGGCAACACCCTCTGGTTCACCGACCAGGTCGACTACCTCGGTAACCTCCGGCAGCTCTTCACCTACGACGGTGGCATCTACCTGCGGTGGATCCTCAACTCCACGCTGTACGCCATCGCCGGCGGCGTCGGCGCCACGGTCCTGGCGGTGATGGCCGGCTATGGGTTCGCCAAGTACCGGTTCGCGGCGCGGCGCTTCAGCTTCGCCGTCGTGCTCGGCGCGCTGATGGTGCCGGCCACCGCCCTGGTCATCCCGACCTTCATCATGTTCTCCCGGTTGGGCCTGACGAACACCGTCTGGGCAGTCATCCTTCCGTCGCTGCTCAACCCGTTCGGCGTCTACCTGATGCACGTGTACGCGCGCGACGCGGTGCCGGACGAGCTGCTGGACGCGGCGCGGGTCGACGGCGCGGGGGAGATCCGCACCTTCCTTCAGATCGCGCTTCCCTTGATGCGGCCCGCGGTGGTCACCGTGCTGCTGCTGTCGGCCGTGGCGTCCTGGAACAACTACTTCCTGCCCCTGGCCATGCTCTCGGACAACCGACTCTTCCCGGTGACCGTGGGCCTTGGTCTCTGGCAGGGCATCGCGTCGGCGAACAACTCGGGAGGCACCTCGCTGTGGAGCCTCATCATCCTGGGTTCGCTCGTGTCCGTGATCCCACTGGTCATCGCGTTCTTCAGCCTCCAACGACACTGGCGCGGCGGACTGTCCGTCGGAGGCCTTCGCTAGGTCGCGCCGCGCGATCTCCCGGAATGACAGAGAGGTGTGCTGATGTCGACGACAGATGGACCGCTGCGCAGCGGGCAGTGGTTCGGCGCGGAGGGCCGTAACGGGTTCATCCATCGGTCCTGGATGCGCAACCAGGGTTTCGCGGACGACGTCTTCGACGGTCGCCCGGTCATCGGCATCGCCACCACCTGGTCGGAGCTGACACCCTGCAACGCCCACCTGCGTGACCTGGCCGAATCGGTGAAGCGGGGCGTGTGGGAGAGCGGCGGCCTACCGCTGGAGTTCCCGGCCATGAGCCTGGGCGAGCCGCTCATGCGTCCCACCACCATGCTCTACCGCAACCTGCTCGCGATGGAGTTGGAGGAATCGGTCCGCGCCAACCCCCTCGACGGCGTGGTCCTGCTCTCCGGCTGTGACAAGACCACTCCCGGCCTGCTGATGGGTGCGGCGAGCGTCGACCTGCCGACGCTGATGCTGACCGGCGGCCCGATGCTCAACGGCAAGTTCCGCGGCCAGGACATCGGCTCGGGGACTGTCGTCTGGCGCTTCACGGAGGAGATGCGGGCCGGCCGGATGACCGCCGCCGACTGCGCCGAGGCAGAGGTCGGCATGTCCCGCAGCCGGGGCCACTGCATGACCATGGGGACCGCCTCCACCATGGCCTGCGTGACCGAGGCGCTCGGCGTGCAGCTACCGGGGGCCGCCGCCGTGCCCGCCGTCGACTCCCGGCGGTACGCCCTCGCGCAGGCCGCTGGACGTCGGATCGTCGCCATGGTGGGTGCGGACCAGCGACTGTCGTCGGTGCTCACCCGCGAGGCGTTCGAGAACGCGATCCGGGTCAACGCCGCGATCGGCGGTTCCACCAACGCCGTCGTACACCTGCTCGCCATCGCCGGACGCCTTGGTGTGCCCCTGTCGTTGGAGGACTTCGACACCCTCACCGCGGAGGTGCCCCTGCTCGTCAACCTCATGCCTTCCGGGGCGTACCTGATGGAGGACTTCGCGTACGCGGGTGGCCTTCCGGTGGTGATGAAGGAGCTCGCCCCGCTGCTGCACACCGACCACATCACGGTCAGTGGCAGGAGCGTGGCGGAGAACGTCGACGGCGCCCAGTGCTGGAACCGGGAGGTCATCGCCACCCTGGAGGAGCCGTTCCAGGCCGCCGGCTCGGGCACCGTGGTGCTGCGCGGGTCGCTCGCGCCGTCCGGGGCGGTGCTGAAGGTCTCCGCCGCATCCCCTCACCTCCTCTCGCACACCGGTCCGGCGCTCGTGTTCGACCGGATCGAGGAGTACGTCGTCGCCGCCGACGATCCGGACCTCGACGTCACCCCCGACACGGTGATCGTCGTCCGCAACGCCGGCCCGCGCGGCTACCCCGGCTTCCCGGAGGTGGGCAACGTGCCGATGCCCCGCCGGCTGCTCGCCGCCGGCATCACGGACATGGTGCGGATCTCGGACGCCCGCATGAGCGGCACCGGCTACGGCACGTGCGTCCTGCACGTGGCACCGGAGGCGTCCGTGGGCGGCCCTCTCGCGCTGGTGCGCACCGGCGACCAGATCCAGGTCGACGTCGCCACGCGCCGCCTGGAACTCCTGGTCGACGAGGCGGAACTCGCCGAGCGCCGGTCCGCCTGGAAGTCACCGCCGCCGGTGGCCGACCGTGGTTGGGTACGGCTGTACAGCGAGCACGTTCTCCAGGCCGACAGCGGAGCCGATCTCGACTTCCTCGTCGGTGGTAGCGGCAGCGCGGTGCCCCGCCACTCACACTGACGGGCGCGGAACGTACGAGGTACCCACCCATGGAAGAACGGACGGCCCGCCAGTGCGAGTTCACGCGGAGAAAGCAGTGACGACCGCCCATCGGCCCCCGGTCATGGCGGACGTCGCCCGCCTGGCGGGCGTGTCGCACCAGACGGTGTCCCGGGTCATCAACGGTGCACCCGCCATCAGACGCGAGACGCGGGAGCGTGTTCTCGAGGCCATCCGGCGGCTCGACTACCGCCCCAACACCGCCGCCCGAGCGCTGGTGCGGGGACGTTCCGGGATGATCGGCATCATCGGCACGGCCAGGACGCTGTTCGGTCCGACGAGCATCCACCGCAGCGTCGAGGACGCCGCCCGCGCCGCCGGTTACTTCGCCACCTCGGTGAGCCTGTCGGAGGTGACGGTACGGGCGCTCAGCGACGCCACCGAACACCTCATGCGTGTGGGCGTGGAAGGCGTCGTGATGATCGCCGGCAACGACGAGGCTCTCGAAGTGGTGCGGATGACCCGGTCCGGCGTGCCCTTCGTGGTGGTGGAGGGTGACCTGTCCAGGGCAAGCCTCACCGTCGGCGTGGACCAGGTGCTCGGCGCCCGGATGGCGACCGAGCATCTGCTCGGCCTCGGGCACACCGAGATCGTGCACGTGTCCGGTCCGCTCAACTGGGCCGAGGCGCGCGCCCGCCGCGACGGCTGGCATTCGGCGATGCTCGCGGCGGGCATCCGGCCGCCCGAGCCGGTCGAGGGGGACTGGATGGCCCACAGCGGCTATTTGGCCGGGCTGCGGATCTGCGAGATGCGCGGGACCACCGCGGTCTTCGCGGCCAACGACCAGATGGCCATCGGTGTGCTGCGTGCGCTGCACGAGCGCGGGCGGCGGGTGCCGCAGGACATCTCCGTCGTCGGATTCGACGACGTCCCCGAAGCGGCGTACCTGATTCCGCCGTTGACCACGATCCAGCAGGATTTCGGCGCGGTCGGTCGACGGGCGATCACGGCGGTCACCCAGGCCATCGACGACATGGTGCCACAGCCTCTGCCGCTCGTCGTACCCACGCTCGTGGTGCGGGAGAGTACGGCGCCACGGACCGGTACGTGAGCCACGGTCACCGCCGCACGAGCGGGCGGGCCCGGCGTGACGCCGAGCCCGCCCGTTGCCGGTCGGTCAGGACCATCAGGTCAGGGCGGTGAGCCGGAACTGCTGGTTGGTCTGTCCGTGGCAGTCGTAGAGCTGGATCTGGGCGCCGTTGGCGGTGCTCCAGACGTCCAGGCAGCGTCCGGACTGGACGCTGCTGATGGTGCCGTTGGAGTTGACGTTCCATTGCTGGTTGGTCTGTCCGTGGCAGCTGTAGATCTGCACGGCCGCGCCGTTGCCGGAGCCTGCGGCGTCGAGGCACATGGTGCCGTACACCTGTAGTTGTTTGCCCGACGTGTAGGTCCACTGCTGGTTGGTCTGCCGGTTGCAGTCGTAGAGGGTGACCCGTGTGCCGTTGGTGCGTGAGGCGTTGGGTACGTCGACGCACCGGCCCGACTGCGTGCCGACGATCTGGCTGGCCGAGCCGGGTGGGGTGGTGGGCGAGACCGTGGGCGTCGGTGTCGGGCTGCTCGTCGGTGTCGTGGTCGGCGTCGGGCTGGTCGGCGTCGACGGCAGCAGCGGGCAGGTGCTGCGGTAGGTGACCACGCCGCTGTTGTCCAGCAGCGGGCAGAGGAACTGGCTGTACCGGGCGTCGTTGTCGACGAACATCTTGACGAACGGCAGCATGGTCCGGACCAGCACGGGGTTCGACCGTCCGACCATGAAGCCGTGATCCGCGCCGGCGACCTCCAGGTAGGTGCTCTCGGTGGTGCTCGGGATGCTGTTGTAGAGACCGGTGGCGTAGGACGGGGTGACCACCGTGTCGGCCTGGCCGGCGAAGATCATGGTGGGCACCCGGTCGTTGGCCAGGTTCGACGACGGCGAGTACGGCGCGATGCCGACGACCGCCTTCAGCGACGGCCGCCGCATCGCGGCACTCAACGCCCCGCCGCCGCCCATGGAGTGGCCGGCGACAGCCAACCGGTTGGGGTCGACGCGGTCGCGTACCGGGCTCTGCTGTGTCAGGTAGTCCAGCGCGGCGAGCAACTGGGTGCCCCGGGCCGTGTCGAAGTCGTTGCGGCTGTTGGTCTCGATGCCGATCACGACGAAGCCGTGGGAAGCCAGCCACGGTCCCATCCAGGCCAGTTCGGCGGAGAACAACGCGGTGTAACCCGGCGAGATGGCGATGGCCCCGAAGGTGCCCTGGCTGGTGTCGGTCGGGTAGTAGATCCGGCCGCCGTTGAAGCCGTACCCCGTCGGGACGCTGACGGACGTGTTGGCGAACGGACCGTTCACGGCGGTGACGCTGGTCCGGGTGGGGTCCGGGCCGCGCTGGTACGGGTTGTCGGCGGCCGACGCCGACCCGGTCGCCAGGGTGATGGTGAGCAGCCCGACCGCGGCGGCGATCCCGGCCGCGGCCAACGTGAACAGGCGTCCTCGGATGCCGGGCGACCTGCGGTCGACAGGGGTGTTCGCCGGGGGCGGCGGATGGTCTGCGGGTCCTCGCACTGTCGGTACCTCCTGGGGGTGGTGGTGGAGAGACGAGGGCGGGCGGGTTCGTCAGGTGCCGAGCCCGCCCGCCCCGACCTTGTCTGGGCGGAACGTCCCTGGTAGAGCTTTACGCGCCGCTGGACGAGAGCCGGAACTGCTGGTTGGTCTGTCCATGGCAGTCGTAGAGCTGGATCTGGGCGCCGTTGGCGGTGCTCCAGACGTCCAGGCAGCGTCCGGACTGGACGCTGCTGATGGTGCCGTTGGAGTTGACGTTCCATTGCTGGTTGGTCTGTCCGTGGCAGCTGTAGATCTGCACGGCCGCGCCGTTGCCGGAACCGGCCGCGTCGAGGCACATGGTGCCGTACACCTGTAGTTGTCTGCCCGACGTGTAGGTCCACTGCTGGTTGGTCTGCCGGTTGCAGTCGTAGAGCTGTACCCGGGTGCCGTTGGTGGTCGAGGAGTTCGGCACATCGACGCACCGGCCCGACTGGGTGCCGACGATCGCACCGGCGGAGCCGGGTGGGGCGGTCGGCGTGACGGTGGGGGTCGGACCCGGCGTGGTGGGCGTGGGGGTGGTCCCGGGGCCGGCGCTGTTCAGCGCCTCCAGGGCGGCCGTGTAGGCGGCCTTCTTGTTGCCGCTGCAGTCGAAGAGCAGCGGAGTGCCGCTGGAGCGCCACGAGTCGCAGTCCCGCACTCCCCAGACCGTGAGTCCGTTGCAGCGAGCCACGGCGAGGCAGTCGTTGACCACGCTGCGGTAGGTGTTGGCCTGCGTCGTACCGGAACCCTCGATGTCCAACTCGGTGATCTGCACGTCCACCCCGAGGGCGGCGAAGCTGGACAGGGTCGTGCGGTAGTTGCTGTTGTACGGCGAGTTGGCGTTGAAGTGCGACTGGAACCCGACGCAGTCGATCGGTACGCCACGGGACTTGAAGTCGCGCACCATGTTGTACACGGCCTGGGTCTTGGCCCACGTCCAGTTGTCGGTGTTGTAGTCGTTGTAGCAGAGCTTCGCGTCCGGGTCCGCCGAGTCGGCGGCGCGGAACGCCGCCTCGATCCAGTCGTTACCGCTGCGCTGGAGGTTCGAGTTACGACGGGCCCCGCTGTTGCCGTCCTCGAACGCCTCGTTCACCACGTCCCAGGAGTAGATCTTTCCCCGGTAGTAACCGGCCACCCGGTTGATGTGGTTGAGCATGGCGTTGCGCAGCGCGGTGCCCTCCATGCCCTGCATCCAGCCCGGCTGCTGGGAGTACCAGGCCAGGGTGTGGCCGCGGACCTTCCAACCCCGGGAGAGGGCGTGGTTGACGATCCGGTCCGCGTTGCCGAAGGTGAAGTTGTTCTGCTGCGGCTCGGTCGCGTCGATCTTCATCTCGTTCTCGGGCGTGACAGCGTTGAACTCGCGGTTCAAGATCGTCGTGTAGGCGCTGTCGCCGAGTTTGTTGGCGGCCACGGCGGCACCGAAGTACCGGCCGGACTGGGCCGCCGCCGCGCCGAGAGTCGTCTCGGCGGCCTGGGCCAGGTTGGGCAGCATCGATACGACCAGGGCCACAATTATCGCGGCAGTTCCGGAAAGAGCGACCGTTCGTAGTCGGGTACGCCCGGTGGGACGGGGCCGGGAAACCATGCTGATCCTCCGGTGGTGGGTGGGGAGAACTCGGGTGCTGTTCGGGTGGGTGAAACCGCGGTGCCGGTTGCGCTAGCGCTGCCTAGGTCACCCGACGGGTCCGGCGGTCGGATGCGGTGTCCGGGCCGCTGCGGTCTGAAAGGATCATGGCAACGTTCACACTGATCGATGTCTCAGGCTCGCAGAAAGTTCCGGCTTTTTCAACCGGTAGTTTCGGGGCTGTTACGGGCCGGGACATCACGGCGTGAGCCGCGTCAGACGCAAGATCGGTTGACGCCCTGCCGCCTGGAAGCGAGGGCCACGGTCGTCCCGTCACGGGCTGGGCGCCGCCCGTCAGGCGTCAGCGCCGGAGCCGAATGACCCTGAGTGACCAGGATGGACAGAGGGTTCGCGAAACCTTACAGTTCGCCAACTGGTTCAGCTTCATCACGGGGGATGCGATGACACCGGCTAGATCTCTGCTGCCCAAATCACGTCCAGGCTCGCGCCGCGTCGCGGCGGCACTGCTCAGCAGTGTCCTGGTCGTCTCGGTTCTCGTGGCGCCGCCCGAGGCCGCCGCCAAGCCCAAACCGCACCTGTCCGCGCAGCGGGAAGCGCTGGACGGCGACGGTGGGACCGCCGCCGGACGGGCGTGGCCGACACAGCCGGCGCGCAACGCCGAGCTGGCGGCTCCGACGTGGCCGAAGCCCGGCCGGGCGACCGTCACTCTGCCGCAGGCGGGTGCGGGCCAACGGAAAACCGCCGCTCCCGCCGTACGAGCCGGCGCGCTGCCGGTGACGGTGGGTCGGGCCGACGGCGCGCGGGGAGCGCGCACCGACGCGGTGGCCGTGGAGCTGCTCGACCGGTCCGTCGTGCCCCAGCAGTGGCGTGACGGTCTGCTGATGCGCGTCAGTGCTACCGCCGCGGCGACCGCGGGCGAGACGGCGACGGGTTCCGGCGCGGCTGCGGTCTCGGTCGACTACCGGGGATTCCGCAACGCCATCGGCGGCAGTTGGTCGTCCCGGCTACGCCTGTGGCAGGTGCCCGAGTGCGCGTTGCGGGAGCGACCGACGCCCGGCTGCGCCGCCACGCCGCTGCCATCGGTCAACAAGGACGGCCAGGTGAGCGCCGAGGTACCCGTACCGGTGGCGGCCTCCGGGGCCCGCACCGCCGGCTCCACCCTCGTCGCACTCGCGGCCGGCAGCGCCGGACCCGAGGGTGATTACACCGCCACCTCACTCACACCGTCAGCGACCTGGGCGGCAGGCGGCGCGACCGGGGACTTCAACTGGTCGTACCCGATGAAAATGCCGCCGGCGATCGCCGGCCCGGTGCCGACCTTCTCCCTCGGCTACTCCTCGGCGTCGATGGACGGCAGGTCCGGCACCGAGAACAACCAGCCGACGTGGGTCGGTGAGGGGTTCGACCTGTGGTCCGGGTACATCGAGCGCAAGTACGTCGGCTGTGGCGAGGACATGACCGACAGCAACAGCAGCAAGAAGACGGGCGACCAGTGTTGGCGGTCCGACAACGCGACCCTGTCCCTCAACGGACGGGGCTCGGAGTTGGTGTACGAGAGCGGCAAGGGTTGGCGTAGCCGCAACGAGGACGGTTCGAGGATCGAGAAGGTCACCGGTGGCAGCAACGGTGACAACAACGGTGAGTACTGGAAGGTCACCACGGCCGACGGAGTTCAGTACTTCTTCGGCCTGCACGCCCTGCCCGGTCAGTCGGCGAAGACCAACTCGACGTGGACCGTTCCGGTGGCCGGAAACCAGAGCGGCGAGCCGTGCCACGGCAGCTCCTTCACCGCCTCGTTCTGCGACCAGGCCTGGCGGTGGAACCTCGACTACGTGGTCGACCCCCGTGGCAACACGATGTCCTACTGGTACGGCACCGAGACCAACTACTACGGCCGGAACGCCAGCAACACCGACAAGGCGTCCTACGTGCGGGGTGGCACGCTCACCCGCATCGACTACGGCACGTGGGACCGCGGGTCGGGCGACCGGTCCGTGACCCCGACCGCACAGGTGATCTTCACGACGGCGGACCGCTGCGACTCCGGTTGCAGCACCCACGACGCGGCGCACTGGAAGGACGTGCCCTGGGACCAGGAGTGCACGGCCACCGCCGCGAACTGCAAGGAGAACTACTCACCCACCTACTGGTCGACCAAGCGGCTGTCGAAGATCACCACCCAGGTCTGGGACACCACCAGGACCACGCCGGCCTGGCAGCCCGTGGACTCCTGGACCCTCACCCACACGTATCCGGCCGTCGGTGACGGCAGCGACCACGCCGGCATGTGGCTGAGCGCGATCTCGCACACCGGGCTCTCCGGGACGGCGGTCAGCATGCCGCCGGTGACGTTCGAGCCGGTGTCCCTGCGCAACCGGGTGCTGACGACGAACAACACCAGCAACAACCGGATGCGGATCGGGAACATCGTGACCGAGACCGGCGCGAAGATCCAGGTCACCTACAGTCTGCCGGACTGCTCGTCGGGCAACCTCCCCGCGACGGCGTACGACAACGCCAAGCGGTGCTATCCGGTCATCGGCGCGGACCCCTACGACCCGGACGGTCCGGACATCACCGAGTGGTGGCACAAGTACGTGGTCACCCAGATCTCCGAGTCGGACCTGACGGTGATGGTGAACGGCACCGACCACGGGCAGCCGGTGAAGAACACCTATTACACCTACGTCGGCGCGCCGGCCTGGCACTACGCCGACGACGACGGCCTGGTCAAGCCGAAGCGCAAGACGTGGAGCCAGTTCCGGGGATACGCGACGGTCGAGACCCGCGTCGGTGACGCGCCGAGCCAGACGTTGAGCCGCACCACGTACCTGCGCGGCATGCACGGCGACCGGGCGACCACCTCGGGCGGCTCGCGGACCGTCACCGTCGGCGCGTCGCTGGGCAACGAGACGGTGTACGACGAGGACCAGTTCGCCGGCCTGGCCCGCGAGCAGGTGACCTACAACGGGGTCAGCACCAAGCCGGTCAGCAAGACCGTGAACGTGCCCTGGATGTCACCCCCACTGGCCTCCCGAACGATCAACGGTGACACCGTCACGGCCCGTTTCACCCGCACGTCGGCCACCTACTCGGCCACCGCTCTGGGAGTGGACGGCGCCTCGGGGTGGCGTACGACCCGGACGGAGTCCCGCTTCGACGACACCTACGGCACGACGACCTGGACCCAGGAGGATGGAGACACGGCGAAGACCGGCGACGAGAAGTGCACCACCTACAGCTACAACCGCAACACCGCAGCGAACCTCGTCGAGGTCGTGAGGCAGACCACCGTCACGGCGCTCACCTGCGGAGTCGCGCCGACCGGGCCCGACGATGTCGTCTCGGACGAGCGGAACTACTACGACGGCGCGACGAGCGTCGGCGCCGCCCCGACGAAGGGGCTGGTCACCAAGGTCGAGAGCCTGAAGGACTGGTCGAGCACGGGCGGCACGACCTGGCGGGTCAACAGCGAGTCCGCCTATGACACCTTCGGCCGGATCACCCAGAGCACCGACGACCGGGGCAACGTCACCACGAAGGCGTACCTGCCGGCCTCCGGTGGGCCGCTGCGAAAGGTGACCACGACGACCGCGGACCCCAACGGCGCAAGCGGCTGGGTCAGCACCATGGAGTCGGAGCCGTACCGGGGTTCGCCGGTGCGGACTACCGATCCCAACGGGCGGGTCACCGACATCGAGTACGACGCGCTCGGGCGTACCGCCCAGGTCTGGAAGATCGGCTGGACGAAGGCCGACCACCCGAACAACCCGTCGGCGCGATACGACTACACCTTCGCCGCCGCGCGGGACGCCTACCCGTACACCACGAGCCGGACGCTGCACCCGGGCGGCGGGTACACCACGTCCCACCAGATCTTCGACGCGCTGCTGCGGTCCCGGCAGGTGCAGACGACGGGCGTGGGCGGTGGCCGGGTCGTCACCGACACCCTGTACGACAAGGCCGGCCGGGCCGTCACCAGCTACTCCGCCCACGCCGAACCCGGCACGCCGTCCGGCGCGCTCTGGTGGGAGCCGGAGTGGTCGGTGCCCGCGCTGACCAAGACCGTCTTCGACGGAGCTTCTCGAGCCACCGACCAGGTCTTCTTCGGCACCGATGGTGTGACGAACCTGGTGGAGAAGTGGCGTACCACCACCAGGTACCTCGGGGACTCCACGACGGTCACCCCGCCGTCGGGTGGCGTACCGACCACGACGGTGGTGGACGCCCTCGGGCGTACCGTCGAGCTTCGGCAGACCGGCTCCAAGACCCTCACCACGCGGTACGGCTACGACGGCAAGGGCGAACTGCGGACCGTCACCGACTCGTTGGGCAACGAGTGGCGGTACACCGTCGACATCCGGGGGCGCAAGACCGTCACCGTCGACCCCGACAAGGGCACGAGCCGGAGCGAGTACAACGACTACGGCGACCTCGTGAAGACCACCGACGCCCGTGGTGAGGTGCTCGTCTACGAGTACGACAAGCTCGGCCGCAAGATCGGCGTGTACGACGACACCGTCTCGGCCGGCACGAAGCGGGCCGCGTGGACGTACGACCGGCTCTATACCGGCCAGACGGTACGCGGCCAGTTGGGCCAGAGCATCCGCTACGAGCCGGCGGGATCGGCGAACGCGTACACCTACCGGGTGAGCGGGTACAACGACCGGTACCAGCCGACGGGCACGCAGTACGTGGTGCCGACCGTGGAGGGCACGGGCATCGCCGGGACGTACATCTACGGCTTCGGCTACTCGCCCTACACGGGCGACGCGACCTCGGTGACGCTGCCGGCCGCCAACGGGTTGACCACCGAGACGGTGACCACCCGGTACGACGCCACGACCGGTCTGCCCAGTGGGCTGGACACCAACCTGATCAACGTCGGCGCCTACGTGATCGGTCAGCAGTACACCGCCTACGGCGAGCCGACGGTCACCACCCGGAAGATCAACGGTGGCGTGTACGTCGAGGACGCGGCGTACTACGACCTGACCACCCGACGGCTCGAGCGGTACAAGGTGCAGCCCGAGACGGCGGCCGGCACGGTGCAGGACACCACCTACGGGTACGACGCCGCGGGCAACATCCTCTCGGTCACCGACGCGCCGCAGGTGGGTTCGGGGGACAACCAGTGCTTCGGCTACGACTCGTTGCGGCGGCTGACCTCGGCGTGGTCACCGAAGGCGGGCGTCGCCTGCGCGACGGCGCCGTCGGTGGCGAACCTGGGCGGCCCGGCCCCGTACTGGCACGAGTGGACGATCGACGACATCGGCAACCGCCGTACCGAGACCGTGCATTCCACGGTCGGCGACACGGTCCGCACCTACGCGGTGCCGGACAGCGGTAAGGACAAGGTCCGCCCACACGGGGTCGACTCGGTGGCCACGGTCACCAACGGCGGCGCCGGAGTGACGACCCGGTACGGGTACGACAGCACCGGCAACATGACCTGTCGCCCGACGGGGGCCGCCACCAACACCTGCGACACCGCCTACACCAACTCCCAGGCGCTGAGCTGGAACAGTGAGGGCAAGCTCGCCACCGTCACCGTCGGTGGGCAGAGCGTCGAGTCGAACGTCTACGACGTCGACGGCAGCCGGCTCGTCCGCCGGGACGCCAACGGCACCACCCTCTACCTGCCGGGACAGGAGATCCGGCGCACCGGTAGTTCGACGACGTCTGCCGTCCGCTACTACACCTTCGGCGGCAGGACGGTCGCCAGCCGTGACCCCAACGGACTGACCTGGCACTACTCGGATCACCAGGGCACCCAGCAGGTCAGCGTCGATGCGCTCAGTCAGCAGGTCTCGGCCCGCCGGCAGACCCCGTACGGCGACCCACGCGGCAGCCAGCCGCAGTGGCGCAACTCGAAGGGCTTCGTCGGCGGCGACAAGGACCCGACCGGTCTGACCCACATCGGGGCACGCGACTACGACCCGGGCCTCGGCCGCTTCGTGTCGGTGGACCCGGTCCAGGACCTCAAGGACCCGCAGCAGTTCCACGCCTACGCGTACGCGAACAACTCTCCGGTGACGGCCTCCGACCCGACGGGCACCATCCCAGAGGGTGTCTCGATGCAGGAATACCAGCAGGACATCCTGCACGACGTCGAGAACCGCAGGCGGCTGTTCAATGATCCGGTGCGCAACGGCTGGGGTGGACGTCGCCCGCCGACCCTGACCAAGACGAAGGATTGGGAGCAGAAGTACAAGAAGGTGGTCGGCGCCACGTGGTGGAAGAACCCGAGTGGTCCGGCGGCCTGGATGCTGATGGCCGTCGAGTCGGCCCAGGAGGCCGACATCGACCCGCGGTGGCTGCTCGCGGTGCTCATGGCCGAGGTGGGTAACTCGGAGAAGTACGCGTCGATCGACCAGAACGTCCAGGCGGCCAGCGTGGTGGCCGACAAGCTGGGCATCTACGGCCCGTTGAAGCAGCTCGTGGGCAACGTGACGGGCTTCAAGAAGGGCGAACAGGCGAATCCCCCGTCGATCGGTTGGGGCAACATCCAGCAGGAAGCGTTCGAGAGCACCAAGGTGAACCACCCGGAGGCGTTGGGGGACGTCGACTGGTCCTCGCTCATCTGGCACAACGACCTCTCCATCAAGGTGACGGCGTACCGGCTGAAGGACACCACGGCCGCGGCGGAACGGACGGCCACCGTGGGCATGAAGCAGAGATGGACGCCCCAGCAGGTGGGCGCCGGGATCTACAACGTCGGGGAGCGTAACTACAACGAAGCGGTGCGGCAGCGTGGCGATCTGGGTCCGAGCGGGACGGTCTACGCCACGACCATCGGTCGCTACTATTGGACGGCCGATCAGATGGTCTGCCACTCCGGAGTGTTCACGTGTTCCTGACGTCGGTGCCCCGCCGGACCCTGATCGTGGTGACGGCCGTACTGCTGGTCGTCGGCGCGGCCGGCTGCGGCGACGGCAATGAGACCCAGCGGTACGCCGACCGCGTGCGGGTGGAGGGCTTCACGTTGGTCAAGTCGGCGTACTCGAACGGCGAAGGTCGGTCCTACCTGGGGCCGGCCGGCGAAGGGGCTCCGCCGGTCACCGCCCCCGGGCTCACCCTGAGCTCGGGCGGCACGGACACCTCGTACCTGTTCTACGACTACCTGGCCTACGGCCAGGGCACCGATCCGGACACGGGCACCTGCTCGGTGACGGTGTACGAGATCCGGGACCGGGCCAAGGCCGTGGACTACCTCGACGACGACCTGAACAGCAGCCAGCAGCAGGCGGTCCGTGACGGCACGTCGCGGATCGTGCATCTCGACGTGCTCTGCGACGCGCAGGCCGACACGTGAGCTGGTGCGGGCCGGCGGCACTCCGCCGGCCCGCACCGATCATCGGAGCGCGGTCCGTCGTGGTCAGGGGGCCCAGGGAGCGGCGATGTTCCAGGTGCTGTCGGCCGCCCAGAGGGTGGGGCTGTTGTAAGCGTCACCGCCCGTGCCGTTGCTGAGCCACACCTCCGAGTTGTAGTGCCGGAGGTACTTCCCACGGAAGTTGTACGACTCCAGCGACACGCCGCTTCCGGTCAGTCCCACCCGGGCGCACCAGGTGGCGTCGGCCCGCAGGAGCGCCGAGCCGTCGTTCGGCGAGTTGCGGACCCGGGAGTCCTGGTGCCGCAGGTACTGACCGGGATAGTTGGCCGACTCGAAGGAGTAGCAGGCGCCGTCGGCCAGGCCGGGCCGGATGACGTACGTCGCGTCGTTCTTGAGCAGCGCCGAACTGCCCGCGTCGACCACCTCCGTGTACGCCAGGCTGTTCTGGTGGCGCAGGTACCGGTTGGTGTAGCCGGGGGTGGTCACCTGCAACGAGCGCCGCGTGTTGACCGGCAGGGCGACGGGGGCGGAACTGCCGATCGCCTTGGACGCGCTGACGAGGGCGGTGTTGGCCGCGCGGACGCGTGCCTGGTCCATCTTGACCACCTGCCGGTCGTAGGTGAGGAAGCCGTTCAACTCTCCCTCCTGGTCGGCGATCTCGGTGTAGATCGAGGCGCTGAGACCCTTGCCGAGCATCAGGTTCTGCGCGCCCTGCACCAGCCCCACGTACCGGTCGGTGAGCGCGGCGGAGGTGGGCTGCCACTCGTAGGCGAAGAACTGCCCGTTGGGGCTGTACTCGTGGCCGGGTGTGCGCAGGCCCAGGCCGCCGAACTCGCCGAGTACCGCGATCCGGCTGCTCGACGGCGAGGGTGAGTCCGGGCCGAGGTAGACGTGCCAGTCGTCGATGTCGCCGTTGCCGGGGTCGCCGAGGGACTGGCAGCAGTTGTGGCCGCTGTGCGGGTTGACCAGGCGGGTGGGGTCCTGATTCTTGATGTTCTGTGCCACGCGGCGGGTGTCGGCCAGGGTGCGCTCGCCCCATCCCTCGTTGTAGGGCGTGTAGGCGACGACCGCAGGGGAGCTGCGGTGCTCGTCGACGATCTCGCGTGCCTCGGTCTCGAACTGCGCCTGTTGCGCATCGGTGGGGTCGATGTTCTGCGCGGTGAGCGACGGAATGTCCTGCCAGACAAGCAGGCCGAGCCGGTCGGCGTGGTAGAACCAGCGCTGCGGCTCGACCTTGATGTGCTTGCGCACCATGTTGAAGCCCAGGTCCTTGTGCATCTGCAGGTCGAAGGCGAGGGCGGCATCGGTCGGCGCGGTGTACAGGCCGTCCGGCCAGAAGCCCTGGTCGAGGGTGCCGACCTGGAAGACGAACTGTCCGTTGAGCTTCGGTCGTAGCACCCCGTTGACCACGCCGGTGGTGATCTCCCGCATCCCGAAGTAATGGACGGTCTGGTCGACCGTCGCGCCACCCGCGTTGCGCAGACGAATTCGCAGGTTGTAGAGGAACGGGTCGTCGGGTGACCAACGGCGGGCGTTGGGCACCGGGACGCTGAAGTCCGTGAAGCCGCCGGTGGCGGAGCCGACGACGGTGCTTCCGGTCAACGCCTCGGCGAGCACGCTGTGCCCGCTCACGTCGCCCCGGGTGAAGACCCGGACCCGCAGGGTGTTGGCGCCCAGGTTCGGGTAGACGTCCACGCTGCTGATCGACGCCGACGGCACCGGTTCCATCCACACCGTCTGCCAGATGCCGGAGCTGGGCGTGTAGAAGATCCCACCGGGCTGCTTGGTCTGCTTGCCGATCGGTGGCAGGCTGCCGTTCTGCCGGGTGTCGGTCGGATCCCACACCTTCACCACGATCTCGTTCACGCCGCCGTTGAGCTGCGGGGTCACGTCGAAGGTGAAGGCGTCGTAACCGCCGGTGTGCGCACCGAGCCGTACGCCGTTGACCCAGACCGTGCTCTGCCAGTCCACGGCGCCGAAGTGCAGCAGGGTTCGCCGACCCGACCAGTTCGGCGGGACGGTGACGGTGCGTCGGTAGAACAGGTAGTTGCGGTTGTCGTTGGCGGCCCGCTGGATACCGGAGAGGGCGCTCTCCACCGGAAACGGCACATTGACCCGTTCGGGCAGGTCGGTGTTGAACTGCGGGGCGTCGTCGGTGCCGGACTGCCGCAGCTGCCACTCCCCGTTGAGGTTGAGCCAGTCCGGACGCGTCATCTGTGGTCGCGGGTACTCGGGCAGGGGCGTCCCGGCCAGCGCCTGGCTGGTCCACGGTGTGGTCAGTGGCGGCGTCTTGGCCGGGGCGGCCTGCGCCGGTCGGGTCGGTGCGGCGAACACTCCGACGACGAGGGTGAGGATGAGCAGTAGGGACAGGGCGGGGCGGGCGGGGTCCTGACGTGTCATGCCGTCTCCGAGGGGCGGGTCGCCGCGGGCCGTGCAGCTGAGCCCGCAGCGCGCGGGCGGTGGGAATCGGGTGGCTTCTGGAGCGCGGACGGCGGATGTCGGCGGGATTCACACCCCACAGGTCATGGCAAATAGATTGACATCCATCACCACCCGTACAACGTTATAGAGGCATCCTGGACATCCAGTCAATTGCCCAGCGTCAATGCCCTGGTGGTGAACCGATCGCCGTACCTCGGCCACGGCGACCGCCCCGGCCGGCGTCGGAGCGGCCGGGTAGCGGGAGTGCTTCCCCCCGGGCGCACCCCCGCGCACAGCCGTCACCATCCGTCGCGGGCAGTGCTCCTATGGGCGCCCATGCCCGATTCAGGATGACCGAACGTGACCGATGTGGACACGGAGGCGTGTGAGCCCTACAGTCTCGCCACCGGTTCACGTTCAATCACGGGGGTTGAGATGATGCCTGGCCGCTCGATGCTGCCTGCCTTATTCCTGAAACGTTCCCGATTCACTGCCGCCAGCGTCGCGGCTGTGGTCGTAAGTTCCCTGCTCATCGCGCCGTCGTCCGTCGAGGCGGCGGCACCCGCTGCCAAGCCCGCCAATCCGTCGGTCGCACCGGACGCGGCCTCGGCCGTCGCCCAGGCGAAGCGTTCCGGCCAGCGGGTGGAGGTGGCCAACGCGCGCACCGAGCTGACGCAGGTCTTCGCGAATCCGTCCGGCGGTTTCACGTCGGAGTCGGCGGTCACGCCGCAGCGGGTCCGCCGTGCGGACGGGTCGTGGGCATCGGTCGATCTCTCGCTTCGCGCCGGGGCGGGAGGCTGGCTGCGTCCGGTCGCCTCGGTGGCCGACGTGCGGTTCTCCGCCGGTGGCAAGGGCCCGGCGGTGACGCTGGTGCGACAGGGCAAGACGTTGACCCTGGCCTGGCCGGGTGGGCTGCCGAAGCCGACGGTCAGCGGCGACTCGGCCACCTACGCGGAGGTGCTGCCGGGCACGGATCTGGTGCTGCGGGCCACCCGCACCGGCTTCACGCACGTCTTCGCGGTCAAGAACGCGAAGGCCGCCGCCAACCCCGCCCTGCGCACCCTGCGCTTCGACCTCGGCGGGAACGCCCGTGTCGTGCGCGGCGCCGACGGGCGGCTCACCGCGATGGCCGGCGCCGAGGTGCTGGCGTCGGCGGAACCCGCCGCTATGTGGGACTCCAACACCACGCCGTCGTCGGCCGCCAGGTCGATGGCCGCCGACGACACCCAGGGCGGCCCGGAGCTGGCCCGGTCAACGGCGGCGGCGCCGGGCGACGTCGCCAGGACGGCTGCCGTCGATGTCGAGGTCGATGGTGGTGACCTCGTGCTCCGTCCGGACGCCGGCCTGTTGTCGACCGCGACGGCCTACCCGGTGTTCATCGACCCGGCCTGGTCGACGGGCAAGACCCGATGGGCGTACGCGACGAACAACAACAGCAACAACACCGACACGTCGGTGGCCCGGGTCGGCCGGGACCCGGACAGCGGCAAGCTCTACCGCTCGTACTTCGACTTCCCGCTGACGTCGATGAAGGGCAAGCACATCGAGTCCGCGTACGTCCAGATGAAGCTGGACCACTCGTGGTCGTGCGGGAACACTCCGACGTACCTGTACCACTCGGCGGGCATCTCCACGACGCCGCGGACCGCGTGGGCGCCGAAGCTGATCAGCCAGAAGTCGACCGCGCAGTCCCACGCCAACGAGGGTTCCGGCTGCTCGGACTCGCCCCAGCCGGACATGACGGTGAACTTCACCGGCTCGGCCGTCACCACCCTTATCCAGACCCAGGCGACCAACAACACGACGAACATCACCTTCGGATTCTGCGCGTGCAGCGCCACCGACGGTTCGGGCGAGTCGACCACCGACCGCTACAAGAAGTTCTGGCCGAACAACGCCAAGCTCGTCGTCGACTACGACTCGATTCCGGGCGCGCCGAACAACCTCCAGGTCTCCGGCGTCGCCTGCGTCTCCGGCCAGCGGATCGGCATCGGCACCCTCACCCCGACCTTCTCGGCGATCTTCCCGGACGCCGACACCGGTCAGGCACTCCGTACCGGCTACGAGTGGCTCCAGATCCCCGCCACCGGCGGCTACAACGACTCCACCCCCCGAAAGACCGCGCCGGCGGGCGCGTCCGTGCCCGCCAACGGCAGATCCACCACCGCTGCCCTGTCGGGGCTGGTCGAGGGCGGCGCCTACGCCTTCCGTACCCGATCAACCGACCCGGCGCCGTACGACAAGACCAGCGCGTTCTCCGGGTGGTGCGAGTTCACCGTTGACACCAAGCTGCCCCCGGTGACCGTCGTCCTCACCTCCGCGCCCAACCCCCTGCCCGGCTCGGTGGCGACCTTCGTCATCAGCTCCACCGACACCACGGTCACCAAGTTCCTCTACGGCTGGACGTCGGCGGTCACCGTGCTGACGCCCACCACCTCCTGCAGCACCGTCTGCGTGAAGACCGCGACCGTCTCCCTCGTGGTGCCGAAGTACGGCATCAACACGCTGCACGCCAAGGGCGTGGACGGTGCCGGAAATCAGGGTCAGGCATCGGTGGAGTTCACGGCGGCCCGTCCCTCACCGGCGGTGGCCCGCTGGGGGCTCGAGACCTACCCCGGCGTGACCGAGGCGCAGGCCCTCGCCGACGGTCAGCCCGCGCTGGGCGGCAACACCCCGCTTTCGCCCACGGGCCTCCTCTGGGAGACCGACGGACGCCTCGTCGGTGGCAAGACGGCCTCCTTCAACGGCTGGTCCTACCTCATGGCCAACTCGGTTCTCGACACCACCAAGTCGTACAGTGTGGCGTCCTGGGTGAAACTGCCGAGTATGCCGACGCAGAACGCGGCCATCGCGACCCAGAGCGGAAACTGCGACTTCGGCTTCTTCTTCGGCATCGTGATGGTGTCCGGAGCGCCGAGGTGGAACGTCACCATGCGCAACGGTGACTGCACGAACGCCGCCTGGACTCCGCTCTACTCGCCCACCGCGATCAGCCAGGCGGACGTCAACCGTTGGCGTCACGTCGCCTTCTCCTACGACTCGGCCGCCCGCACTCTGACGCTGTTCCTGGACGGGGCGGCCGTCGCATCCACGCCGTGGACGACCGCGTGGAGCGCCACCGGCCCCTTCCACGTCGGCCGGAACCGGGCACAGAACACCGGGGTGGCCGACAACTACTTCACGGGGTCCCTCGCCGATGTCCAGGCCTTCGACCGCGTGCTCGTCGGTCAGGACTTCACCGGCCAGCTGGCCGAGGAGCCGACCTCCGGTGGATTCGACGAGCCGGGCATTCTCCGTCCGATCCAGGTGGGCGAGTGGGACTTCGGCGGCGCGACCCCCTGCTACCTGGCGTCGACCGATCCCACGCTCTGCAGCGCTCCGGAGGCCGGGCAGTTCGGGCGTCGGCTCGCACTGACCGTCGGCACCGACACCGGCAGTGAGAGCCGCAATTTCCTGCGGTTCAACTCGGAGGATCTGCAGGATCCGTCGAAGGTGACCACCGAGTACGGCCGATCGGTGAAGGACGTCAGCGGTGTTCCGCAGGACAGCAGGGTGCTGAACACCAATGACTCGTTCTCGGTGTCGGTCTGGCTGCGCCCGGAGTCACTCGGCATCCAGACCGCCGTCGCGCAGATCGGTAACCAGAACTCCGCCTTCTACCTCGGTCAGCGGACGAAGGCCGTCAACGGCGTGACCGGGAACTGGTGGTCCTTCAGCCTCTTCGGTCTCGACACGTCGCCGCAGTACGGCAACGTCGTCGACGTGATGATGACGTCACGGCAGATGAACGAGGAGGACGACCTGTCCACCTGGACTCATCTGGTGGGTGTCTACGACCGGGGACGTCGGGAGGCCCGCCTCTACGTCAACGGCCGGCTGGAGGCCAACCTGCCGTTCCCCGGCACCTTCACCGGCGCGTTCAACGCGACGGGCCCGATCTACGTCGGCGCTTCCCGCTACACGCCGCCGGGTCAGGCGACCCAGGTCGTCGACAAGTGGGACGGCGACGTCGCCAACCTCACCCTCCACCAGGGCGCGCTGACCAACGTCGACGTCGAGCAGCTCTTCGAGAAGCAGTCTGGGGCGGACGTCATCCCGGAGGACTGACCTGCTCGCGGGGTTCGCGCCGGTCGGCCTCCGGGCCGGCCGGCGCGAACCCTTCGCGGTCGTCCCCGCACGTCAACCAATCTTCGCAAACCGTCGCCTGTGGAGGCATGGGTGAAACACGCCCTTTCCAGAACCCGCACATTCCTACGCCCACGAACGAGGGACAGCCGACTTCGCAGCGTGGTCGCCGCGATGCTGACCGGTGCGCTGGTCGTGTCGGTGCTGTCCGTGCCGACGCAGGCGGCGGCCAAGCCGCGCCCGCACCTGACAACGCAGCAGGAGAAGCTCGACGCCGACGGCGCGCCGGCGAAGGGCCGCGCGTGGCCCGTCAAGAAGGTGCCCAGCGCGCAGCTCGCGGCACCGGTCTGGCCGAAGCCGGGCCGGGCGTCCGTGACGCTGCCCGCCCCGGCTGCCGGCCAGCGTGGGGCCACCGCCTCGCCGGTGCGCGCCGGTGCTCTGCCGGTGACGGTGAGCCGGGCGTCCGGCACTGCGGGATCCCGAACCGACGTGGTCTCGGTCGAGGTGCTGGACCGCGCCGCGGCGCCGGAGGCATGGCAGGACGGGCTGCTCCTGAAGGTCTCGGACACCAGCGCCACGGCGAACGCGGCGACGTCGACCGGATCGGGCGCGGCGACGGTCTCCGTCGACTACCGCAGCTTCCAGAATGCCTACGGTGGCAGCTGGTCGTCCCGGCTGAGGCTCTGGCAGGTACCCGAATGCGCGTTGACCAGTCCGCAGAAGGCGGGCTGTGCGGCCATACCCTTGGAGTCGCGGAACGCGGACGGCGCGGTCAGCGCCGACGTGCCGCTTCCGGCGGTTTACGCGGGTGGTCGGACCAACGCGGCGACGGCCTCGGCCTCCACGCTGGTCGCGCTCAGCGCGGGCGCGTCCGGCAGTGAGGGTGACTTCTCCGCCACGCCCCTGGCCGCCTCCTCGACCTGGTCGGCGGGCGGCTCCACCGGCGACTTCTCCTGGTCCTACCCGCTGCAGTTCCCGGCGGCGATCGGTGGCCCCGCCCCGTCGATGACGCTGGCCTACTCCAGCAGTGCCGTGGACGGCAAGTCGGAGGCATCCAACAACCAGCCCTCCTGGCTCGGCGAGGGCTTCGACTACTGGCCCGGTTACATCGAGCGCAGTTACGTCGGCTGCTCCGATGACATGACCGGCGACCACAACAACAGCCAGAAGACCGGCGACCAGTGCTGGCGTTCGGACAACGGGACCCTGTCGCTCAACGGCCGGGGCGCCGAGCTGGTGTACGAGTCGGGCAAGGGCTGGCACAGTCGCAGCGAGGACGGCTCGAAGATTGAGAAGCTGTCCGGCGCGTCCAACGGCGACAACGACGGCGAGTACTGGAAAGTCACCTCCACCGACGGTATGCAGTACTTCTTCGGCCTGCACAACCTGCCCGGGAAGTCCGAGACCACCAGCTCCACCTGGACCAGTCCGGTGGCCGGCAACAACTCCGGCGAGCCCTGCAACGGATCCAGCTTCGCGTCCTCGTTCTGCGACCAGGCCTGGCGTTGGAACCTGGACTACGTGGTGGACCCGCGAGGCAACACCATGTCGTACTGGTACGACAAGGAGACCAACTACTACGCCAAGAACTTCACCACGACCAACAAGGCCTCCTACGTCCGCGGTGGCACGCTGAAGCGGATCGACTACGGCACCTGGGATCGGGGCACCGCGGACCGGTCGGTCGCGCCGACCGCGCAGGTGCTCTTCACCACCGCCGATCGCTGTGACACCAGCTGCTCCACCCACGACGCGGCGCACTGGAAGGACGTGCCGTGGGATCAGGAGTGCACCTCGACCGCCTCGAACTGCGGTAGCAACTACGCGCCGACGTTCTGGTCGACCAAGCGTCTGTCGAAGATCACCGCGCAGGTGTGGGACACCACCAAGAGCACTCCCGCCTGGCAGCCGGTGGACTCCTGGACTCTTGCCCACTCCTGGCCGGCGGTCGGCGACGGTAGCGACTACGCGGGCATGTTCCTCACCTCTGTGGTGCACTCGGGTCACGTGGGCAGCACGGTGACCATGCCTCCGGTGACCTTCGAGCCGGTGGCTCTGCGCAACCGCGTGCTGACGAAGAACAACACCACGAACAACCGGATGCGTATCGGCAACATCGTCACCGAGAGCGGCGCCAAGATCCAGGTGACCTACAGCCTGCCGGACTGCTCGTCGGGCAACCTGCCCGCGACGACGTACGGCAACACCAAGCGGTGTTACCCGGTCCTCGGCCCCGACCCGTACGACGCGGACGGCCCGGACATCACCGAGTGGTGGCACAAGTACGTGGTCACCCAGGTCTCCGAGTCCGACCTGATGGTGGTGGTCAACGGCACCGACCACGGCCAACCGGTCAAGAACACCTTCTACACCTATGTCGGCGCACCGGCCTGGCACTACGCGGACGACAACGGCCTGATCAAGCCGAAGCGCAAGACCTGGAACCAGTTCCGCGGCTACGCGACGGTCGAGACCCGGGTCGGTGACGCGCCGAGCCAGACACTCACCCGCACCACCTACCTGCGCGGAATGCACGGCGACAAGGAATCCACCTCGGGCGGCACCCGGGACGTCACCGTGGGCGCGTCGCTGGGCACCGAGACGGTGAAGGACGAGGACCAGTTCGCCGGCATGGTCCGGGAGCAGGTCGTCTACAACGGTGTCGACACCAAGCCGGTGTCGAAGACGGTGAACGTTCCCTGGATGTCGCCGGCGTCGGCCACCCGCACCATCAACGGCGACACCGTCACCGCCCGGTTCACCAACACCAGAGCCACCTACTCGGGGACGGCCCTCGGTGTCGACGGCGCTTCCGGCTGGCGGGTGACACGCACCCAGTCCAGCTTCGACGACACCTACGGCATGGTCACGCAGGTCCAGGACGACGGCGACACCGGCAAGACCGGCGACGAGCGGTGCACCACCCACAGCTACAACCGCGACACCGGCAAGAACCTGGTGTCGCTGGTCAAGCAGACGACGGTCACCGCCCTCGCCTGCGGCAGCGCGCCGCAGACCACCGACGACGTCATCTCCGACGAGCGGAACTACTACGACGGCGCCACCAGCGTCGACACGTCGCCGACGTTCGGCGCGGTCACCCGGCGCGAAACGCTCAAGGACTGGAGCAAGGCGGCCGGTACGACCTGGCAGGTCATCAGCAAGGGCACCTTCGACGCCTACTGGCGCCCGCTGACCACCACCGACGTTCGCGGTAACGTCACGAAGACCAGCTACACCCCGGCCACGGGTGGCCCCCTGCTGAAGGTGACCACCACCGCCCCCGATCCCGCCGGCGGCACCACCGGCTGGAGCTCGTCGATCGAGGTCGACCCGTACCGGGGCGCGCCCACCAAGTCCACCGATCTCAACGGGCGGACCAGTGAGCGGGAGTACGACGCCCTCGGGCGACTGGCCCGCGCGTGGCAGGTCGGGTGGACGAAGGCCGATCACCCCACCAGCCCGTCGGTGGAACACAGCTACGTGTTCGCCGCCAACCGGGACGCCTACCCGTACACCATGTCCAAGACCCTGCACGCCGGCGGGGGCTATCTGGTCTCGTACCAGATCCAGGATGCGCTGTTCCGGCCGCGCCAGACCCAGACCGCCGGTGTGGGCGGCGGCCGGGTCGTCGCCGACACCTTGTACGACAAGGCCGGCCGTGCGGTGACCAGCTACGCCGCGCACGGCGAGCCCGGCGCGCCCTCCGGTGGTCTCTGGTGGGAGCCGGAGTGGTCGGTTCCGGCGGTGAGCCGAACCGTCTACGACGACGCGGGCCGCACCAGGGCCTCGGTCTTCTACGGCACCGACGGCGTCACCAACCTGGTGGAGAAGTGGCGCACCACGACCGAGTACTTCGGCGACTCGACAAAGGTGACGCCGCCGGCGAAGAACGCTCCGGTCACGACCGTCACCGACGCGCGCGGCAACACGGTCGAACTGCGCCAGCACGTGAGCCCGCAACACTCGACCAGCTACTCCTTCAACCGCAAGGGGCAGCTCACGGGCATGCGGGACACCGCTGGCGACGAGTGGGCCTACACGTACGACATCCAGGGCCGGCAGGCTTCGGTCAGTGACCCCGACAAGGGGACCACGACCACCAAGCACAACGCCTTCGGTGACGTGACGGAGTCCGCCGACGCCAACGGCAAGGTGCTGGTCTACGACTACGACCCGATCGGCCGCAAGATCGGCCTGTACGACGGGAGCAAGTCGGCGGCCACGAAGCGCGCCGAGTGGAAGTACGACACGCTGTACACGGGTCAGACCCTGCGTGGGCAGTTGACCCAGAGCATCCGGTACGACCCGCCGGGTTCGGTGAACGCGTACACGATCCGTCCGACCGGCTTCAACACCCGGTACCAGCCGACCGGGATGCAGTACGTGATCCCGTCGGCCGAGGGGACGGGGCTCACCGGCACCTGGTCCTACGGCTACGGCTACTCGCCGTACGACGGCAGTCCGACCTCGGTCACGACGCCCGCGGTCGCGAACCTTCCCACGGAGACCGTCACCACCAGGTACGACCAGGTAACCGGTCTGCCGACGTCGTTGGACACCAATCTGATCAACGTGGGCCGGTACGTGATCGGGCAGCAGTACACGATCTACGGTGAGCCGACGGTCAACACCCGGAAGATCGACGGCGGGGTCTACGTCGAGCAGGCTTTCGACTACGACCTCACCACCCACCGGCTGGCCCGCAGCCGCGTCCAGCCGGAGACCGCCACCGGCACCGTCGCGGATCTGACCTACGGGTACGACGACGCGGGGAACATCACCTCCGTCGCCGACGCCCCGGCGGTCGGGCAGGCCGACACCCAGTGCTTCGGGTACGACGACCTGCGCCGGCTCACCTCCGCCTGGACTCCCAAGGCCGGAGTGAACTGCGGTTCGTCGCCGACGATGGCCAACCTCGGCGGTCCGGCTCCGTACTGGACCGACTGGACGATCGACAGCATCGGCAACCGGACGAAGGAGATCTCGCACGCGCTCGGCGGGGACACCACCCGTACCTACGAGGTGCCCACTGCGGGGAAGGACGTCGTCCGGCCGCACGCGGTGAAGTCGGTGACCGTGGCGGCGCCCGGCCAGTCCCCGGTGACCACCCGCTTCGACTACGACAAGGCGGGCAACACCACCTGCCGTCCGGCCGGTACGACGGCCAACACCTGTCCTCCGGACGCCAACGCCCAGTCGCTGAGCTGGGACTCCGAGGGTCGGCTGACGTCCGTGTCGGGCTCGGCGGCCTCCGCCGGCAGCAACATCTACGACGCCGAGGGCGGCCGACTGGTCCACCGCGACGCCACCGGAGCAACCCTCTACCTGCCCGGCCAGGAGGTACGGCGGGAGAACAACCTCACGTCGGGGACCCGCTACTACGGGTTCGCCGGCAGCACCGTCGCCTCCCGCAACGGCGCGGGGCTCACCTGGCTCTTCGACGACCACCAGGGCACGCAGAGCGTGGCCGTCGACGCGCTGACGCAGACGGTGACGGTCCGGCGGCAGACTCCGTACGGCGCTCCGCGCGGCCAGCAGCCGACCTGGGTGAACAAGAAGGGCTTCGTCGGCGGTGACATCGACACCACCGGCCTGACCCACATCGGTGTCCGCGAGTACGACCCGCAACTGGGCCGGTTCATCTCGGTCGACCCGGTGCAGGACGTCACCGATCCCCAACAGTGGAACGCGTACGCCTACGGCAACAACAGCCCGATTACGTTCAGCGACCCGACCGGCGAGAAGGCGTGCTCGGACGACGCCTGCGGCCCAGGGGCGGACTACGAGGACGTCAACGGCGTCTACCACTACGTCGACGGGCACAACGACGGCTGCAACGGGTGCAGCAACACCGTGGACCCGTACGCCCACAAGAAGCCGCCGACGGTCAACGACGTCATGACCTACGCGGCGCCGCTCGACAAGACGAAGCGGGACATGATCCGCGCCCGCGGCTACACGGGTTCGGCCACCATGACCTGGGGCGACCTTCGCGACTGGGCATCGGAGTACCACGACAACTGGATCTTCCTGTGCGCGGACGTGATGGGCAACGACCGGCTCAAGTGCGGTCTCGACAACCCGTTCCACAAGCTGTCGAAGCTTGAGCAGTTGGCGCAGGTCGCGCTGATCGTCGGTGCTCTGGCCTGCGCGATGACCGGCCCCGCGTGCTTCCTGGAGGCCGCCGCAGCGGAGGGTGAGTTTGCTGCCACCGGTGCTCTGATCGGTGGTGAAAGCTCCGGGCTCGCCGCGCTGCGCAACCTGAGCGCGCGAGGTGCGGTGAAGGTCGAATCGGTGACCATGGGCCTCTGCAGCTTCAGCGGCGAGACCCGGATCCTCATGGCCGACGGCAGCACCAAACCGATCAGCGAACTCAAGGTCGGCGACGAGGTACAGGCCGCCGATCCGGAGACGGGGGAGAAGGGGAACCGCAGGGTCACCAACCTGTGGATCCACGAGGACGACCTTCGCGCCCTCGAGGTCGACGGCGCGGAGCTGACGACGACCGAGGACCACCCGTTCTGGAATGCCAGCAAGCGAAAGTGGCAGCCGGCGCAGGCGCTTGCGCCGGGTGACGAGCTGCTGACGTCGGGCGGTGGCACGGTACGGGTCGACGAGCGGGTGGCGGACTCCTCGAAGCGGGGTACGGCCTACAACCTGACCGTTGCCGGGATCCACACGTACTATGTGCTCGCCGGCGACACCCCGGTGCTCGTGCACAACACCGGGCCGGCTTGCAAAATCGGCGCCAACGGTTGGCCCGTGCCAACGATGGAAAATTGCCAGGCCTGTGCAACGGAAATCCAGAGGATAATCGGGGGAGATATCGTCCATGTGAAGGACGCATATGGTGCGCCAGGGCTGGGGCCATCGGTGCGTGACCCTGCCGGCAAGTGGACTGAGCACTACGCCGTAATCAAGGACGGTACCGTCTACGATGGGTTCACAGGGCGAGGCGGCATGCCGCTGGATGCCTATCGTGCCCAGTGGCAATATGGCGATTATCTTTCATTCACGCCAGTGGGGTGACCGACCGTGAACTTGGCTGACCTGTGCTTCCATCTCCGGCGTCGACGCAGGATGTATCTGCTGGATGATCGGTTCTCCACGGCGGTTGCCTTCGTGCAGGGCTACGACACTGCATTCGATGGAACTCCCTTGTCTGGCTTTCGGGATTACGTCGCTGATCAACTGCTCAACCGTGAGTCGAGGCTCCATTGGGCTTATGTCATCGCATCAACGAAGGTGCCCGCGATCCTCGGGGGCGATATTGGATTCGAGCAGGTTTCTTCCGAGTTTGACACAGAACTAACGGAGATGTTGATCGATCTGCTGGAAGACTATCAAGGCGCAGGGCGGCCGCCTGGAATACCGGCATGACCGTTCGATAGGTCAGCGGTGTCGGTTCAGCTCGAATGCTGACTGCGTAGACGGAGTGGTGCCTGTACCTGGGGTATTGGCACCACTCCGTCGTGTTCTGCGCGCCAGACGCCGCTGGCCCACGTCATGTCGGCGCGTTCCTTTACACGCCACCGGGCGCGGCGGCTCGGCTCGCCTGTCCAGCTCCTGTCAACTGCTCCTCAACTCACGTTGCCTACAACTCCTGGTGCAGGTTCATCACGTAGCACGAAGGAGTATTCATGGCCGACGTCACCGCACCGTCGTTCAGCGGCGTGCACCACGTCGCTTTCACCGTTCGGAACCTCGAGGCCAGCGTGGCCTGGTACCAGAAGGTCTTCCAGGCCACGCTCGCGGACGGCAAGCTTCCGCACTACGGGCGCGAGTGGTCCGGGTACGCCGAACTGGTCATCGATCCGCGCACCGGCTTCTCCATCGGTCTGCACCACAACGAGGGCAACCAGGGCGAGGAGTTCAACGAGGCTCGCACGGGCCTCGACCACTTCTCCCTCAACGTCGAGACGCGCGAGGGGCTTGAGGCCTGGTCGGCCTGGCTGGACAGCCTGGGCGTCGCGCACTCCGGCATCCAGACCGCGAGGGACCCGTTCCTCTACTCGACAGTCGTCTTCCGGGACATCGACAACATCCAGCTCGAGGTTGTCGCGTTCGGCGTCTGAGTCGCCGGACCGTGGGTATGTCCGCCGGCACGGCGGACGGCGGTGGCGGCCCGCAGGGGTCCGCCATCGTCGTACTCGACATGACGCAGGAGCTCATTCCTGCGCGGAACGGCCTGATGATGTCAAGGAGCGGTGCATGACCAAGGTTCTGATGGTGTTGACCTCGCACGACCAGCTGGGTGACACCGGCCGCAAGACCGGGTTCTGGCTGGAGGAGCTGGCCACGCCCTACTACCGGTTCCGGGACGCCGGGTGGGAGGTGACGCTCGCCTCGCCCCAGGGTGGACGGGCGCCCCTGGACCCGAAGAGCGATGAGCCGGACTTCCAGACCGACCAGACCCGCCGGTTCACGGCGGACGCCCAGGCGGAACGTCAGCTCGCGACGACCGTACGGCTCGACTCGGTCTCCGTCGCGGGCTACGACACCGTCTTCTACCCGGGCGGCCACGGCCCTCTCTGGGACCTCGCCGAGGACGACACCTCGATCAAGCTGATCGAGCAGGTCGTCGCGGCGGGCAAACCGATCGCGCTGGTGTGTCACGCCCCGGGGGTGTTGCGGCACTGCGTGACGCCCGACGGCGAGCCTCTGGTGGCCGGCAAGCGGGTCACCGGCTTCACCGACAGCGAGGAGGAGTACATGGGCCTGACGAAGGTCGTGCCCTTCCTCGTCGAGGACGAGCTGGTCGCGAAGGGCGGCGACTTCTCCAAGGCGGGCAACTTCGAGCCGTACGTGGTGAGCGACGGGCTGCTCGTCACCGGCCAGAACCCGGCATCCTCGGGTCCGGCTGCGGATCAGCTGATCTCACTGGTGGCCGGCGAATAACGCCGGTCACCTCCGTCCGGCGGGGCCACACGCGTGGTTCCCGCCGGACGGAGTACCGGGTGATCCCGGCCGTGACGCGTCGTAGGCGACCTCAGCGGGCCCGCACGGTGTGGACCGCGGAGACCGCGCCGGCACCCTCGCCGACGGCTGTCGCCACCCGCTTCGTGGAGCCGGAGCGGATGTCGCCCACCGCGAAGACGCGGGTAGCGCTGGTCTGGAACGGCAGTGGCGACTGGTGCGTGTCGGACGGCAGCCGGCTGTCGGTCAGCACGAAACCGCTCTCGTCCATCGCGATGCCCTTCATCCACGCGGACTCCGGTTCGGCACCGATGAAGCAGAACAGCCCCCGGCAGTCCAGCCTGGTGGGTTCACCCTCTTTTTCCACGACGATCGCCGCCAGGCTGTCCTCACCCTGAAGCTCACGCAGCGTGCTGCCGGTGTGGATGGTGATCCTCGGGTTGGCCTGGATCCGGTCGGTCAGGTAAGCCGACATCTTCGCTCCGAGATCGGTGGAGCGCACCACCAGGTGTACGGAGCAGCCGCGTGCGGCCAGGGAGAGCGCCGCCTGCCCGGCCGAGTTGGCGCCGCCCAACACGGCGACCGGCTGGGACTCGTACCCGCGCAGGTCCAGTTCCGTCGCCGCGTACCGGACGCAGCCACTCTGCTCGAACTCCGCCCACCGCTCGATGTCGAGGCGTCGGTAACGCGCTCCCGTGGCGGCGATGACCGCGGACGTCGCGATCCGGGTGCCGTCCTCCAACTCCACGACGGGACGGCTCTCGTCGGAGACGTCCAGGCCGACCACCGCGCACGGCGCGTAGATCTGGACGCCGAACTTCAACGCCTGGAGCATCGCCAGCCGGGCCAACTGTTCACCGCTGACCCCCTCGGGAAAGCCGAGGTAGTTCTCGATTCGCGCGCTCTTGGCAGCCTGACCGCCAATACCGGTGCCGTCCAGCAGCACCGTCACGAGACCTTCGGAGGCGCCGTACACCGCCGCGGCCAGCCCGGCCGGCCCGGCGCCGACGACGACCAGGTCAGGGTCACGCGCCGTGGGTACGTAGGTCAGGCCGAGCGCCTCGGCGACCGTGCCGGGAGTGGCGTGACGCAGTACGCGGTTGCTGGTGACGGCGACCGGAAGTTCGTCCTCGCCGACACCCTCTGCCCGCATGAGTGCCCGCCCGGGTAGCGATGACGCGTCGAGCCAGGCGTGCGGGAGGAGCATCTGGTTCACGTACGTCCGCAGCTCCAGCGATCCAGCCACGTTCGGCCGCCCGACGATCTCCAGGGCGTTGCCGGCCGCTCCGCGCATGAGCTCGCGCCGGGCGCGGAAGGTCTCGATCAGCACGTCGGCGATGTCGACCTGGTCGGCGAGTACGCGGCGCAGGTCGGGGGCGGTGATCCGCACGACCGTCCCGGCGGTGACGACACGGACCGTGAGGAACACCTGCTGTCCGGTCAACAGGCTCAGCTCGCCGAGGAACTCGCCCGGCCCACGCCGGTAGATGAGCCGCTCGGGCTCGAGCGACGTCGCGTTGCGCACCGCCTCCGCTGTCGCCGTACGCAGCAGGAAGAAGTCGTAGGAGCTGTCGCCGGCGGCGTACAGGTGCTGTCCCTGGCGGACCTCTTCCTCGGTGCCGTAGCTGGCCAGGCGGTCGAACTGCTCCGCGTCCAGGACAGGACCGTCGGCGTCTCCGGTGCTCACCCCCGAAGACTAGATGGCCGGTGTTGACGAGAACTGGACCCTCACTGACTTACGTCGACATCTCCCACCGGGTGGCTTCGGTGGCTTCACCGTCGCGACGGCCGCGGCCAGCGGTAACTTGCTGGTCACTGGAAATCCTGTGCCCTGGGGTTGAGTTGACGCGCTGTACCGGCACGAGAGAGGAACAACCGTGACACGCCACGCGAACTGGGGCCTGGACGGGTGGGCGGTCCAGCCTGGCGAGGGGAAGTTGATCGAACTCGGCGGCCCGCACCGGCCGGAGATCCTCGTCCGGGGCGCCGAGGTGGATGGGGCGTTGGGCGCGTTCCTGTTCCATCACGACGTGATCGCCGAGAACCCACCGCACGCGCACAACGACTTCATGAAGATCGCTTACGTCCTCGAAGGGGAGTACCACTTCCGGGTGGGGAACGCCGAATTCTCCGGTGGTCCAGGTACCACCGTCGTGGTGCCGCGGGGCGCTTACCACACGTTCGTCACCCCGACCGGCGGCAAGCTGCTGTTCGTCAGCGCGCCGGCCGGCAACGAGCAGCTCTTCGAGGAGCTCGGCAGCCTGGGCCCGAACCCCACGCCGGAGCAGCTCGCCGAGGTCGACCAGCGCTTCGCCACGACCCCGCTTCCCGGTGCGGATGGCCGCCCCTGGAGCCAGCTGCGGGGCACCGGAGGTCAGGCGGACGGAACCGCCCACTGATCTCTGTCGGGCTGCGTACCGCGACCGGCGTCGGCCAACCTGTGGCCGACGCCGGTCGGCGACTACGCGGGCGTGACGGCTGGCCTGGTCCGACCGACGGTGGTGAGGAAGAGAACCAGGCCGGCGCTGGTGAGGACGAAACCCGCCCAGACCGTGGAGAGGGTTCCCCACCCGGCGCCGAGAGCGATGGCACCACCGATGGCCCCGAGCGAGTTGGCGAGGTTGAGGGCGGCCAGGTTCAGCGCACCCATCAGGGTCGGCGCGTCGGGTGCGAATTCGGTCAGCCGTACCTGGATGGTGGGAATGGCGAACATCATGGTCGCGCCGACGCCGAACAGCGTCGGCAGGAGGATCAGGACCTCACGGCCGAGCAGACCGATGACCACGAGCAGCACCAGGACGTAGCCGAAGCCGTAGATCAGCGGCCGGTTGCCGTGCCGGTCGGCGGCCCGACCGCCGTAGTAGTTCCCGAAGGCCATGCCGAGGCCGAAGACAGCCAGGGCGACCGGGATGAGCGACGTGCTCTCCCGGGCCGCGTCGGTGACGAACGGCCCGATGAAGGTGTAGACGGCGAAGATGCTGGAGATGCCGAGTGCCGCGACCGCGACCATCAGCCAGACCTCGCGTCGTCGCAGGGCCGCGAGCTCGTGCCCCACCGAGCTGCCGTGCAGATCGTCGGTGCGGGGCAGCCAGGCCAGGAGCGCCGCGCCGGCCAGCAGGCCCAGGGCGACAACGGTCCAGTAGGTCGCACGCCATCCAGCGTGCTGGCCGACGAGGGTGCCGAGCGGCGACCCCAGGATGGTGGCCACCGTCAGACCGCCCATCACGGTGGCGAACGCCCTGCCGCCCTTGCCCGGGCCGTAGACGTACGCGGCGACGACCGCCCCCGCGCCGAAGAACGCGCCCTGCACGCTCCCGGTGATGAAGCGGAAGACGACGAGGGTGGCGATGTTCGGGGCCAGGCCCGACAGGACGTTGCCGACCAGGAACAGCGCGATCAGACCCAGCAGGAGGGTACGGCGGTTGGCGCGCGCCGCGAGAAGTGTGATCGCCGGCGAGCCGATCATGACGCCGAACGCGTAGGCGCTGATCGCGTACGTCGCGACTGGGATGGAAGCGTCCAGGTCGGCGGCGAAGAGTTGCAGGATCCCATTGCTGCCGAATTCGCCCGTGCCGATGGCGAAGGTGCCCAGGGCCAGCGCGAAGAGGGTCAGTTTCGGTCGGGGACCCGACCGCGCGGCGGTAGCCCGCCGCGCTGGAGCGTCACGCTGGGGTTCGTCCGGCTCGTCGTGGATGCCGGGGTACGCCGGCTGGAGCCGGGTGCTGTTCTCTGACGTGGTCATGGTGCCTTGTCCTCGCGGAGGGATGCCTTGCGTGGACATACTGACGTCAGCCAGTTGACATTTTCTGAAGTCTGTCGGACCGGGCGGACGTCCTCGCGTCCTGGCTGAGCAGCAGGAGCGCGGCCAGCGTCAGCAGTCCGCCGACGAGCGCGAGCACGCGCGCCCCCGACGTGGGCAGGAGGGCACCGCCGAGCAGCGAACCGCCGGCGATGCCGACGTTGAAGGCGGTGCTGACGCCAGCCGAGGCGATGTCGGTGCTGCCGGGGGCCAGGTGCAGCATCCGGTTCTGTACGGCGGAGGCGAACGCCGCGTAGGCGAGGCCGAGCCCGGCGAGGAACGCGACCGCGCCGGGTCGGAGCACGCCGAGCCCGTACATGCCGAACAGCGCGGCCGTACCGATGCCCAGCGGCGTCAGCAGCGAGGCGATCGGCCGACTGTCCAGGGTCCGGGCCGAGAGCAGGGTGCCGACGACGGCCGCGACGCCGGCGGTGAACAGCAGCGGCGTCAGGGCCGCGTCGGTGAAGCCGCTCACGTCGAGTAGGAACGGCGCGATGTAGGTCTGCAGGGTCATGAAGCCGCCGATACCGAGGGCGGTGGCTGTCAGCAGCACGCCGAAGCGCCGACCGTCCGGTGCGGTGCCCCGGGCCGCGCCGCCAGCCTCCGGCGGGTAGGTGGGCAGGAGGACGAGCACCGCGGTGGCGATCAGCAGACCGATCCCCGCCAGCGCCGCGAACGACGCGCGCCAACCGGCCTGCTGTCCGATCCAGGTGCCGAGGGGTACGCCGAGCACCGGCGCGAGCGTCACTCCGGCCCCGAACAGCGCCACCACCCTGCCCCGCACCGCCAGGGGGAAGGGCCCGATCACCGTCGCCGTGGCGATGGACCAGAACAGCGCCTGGGCGACAGCGGTCACGAGGCGGGCACCGGCCAGCATGGTGTACGTGTGCGCGAGCGCGGCGGTGCCGTTCGCGGCGGCGAACAGGACCATCGTGACGCCGAGCAGGTGACGACGGGGGATTCGTCGGGTCAGTCGGGCCAGCGGGACGGACGCCAGCACGACCACGACGGCGTACCCGCTGACCAGCAGACCCACCCGCGAGCGGGACCGGTCGAGATCGACCGCGATGTGGGTCAGCAGGCCGACAGGCAGCAGCTCGGTCGTGACGAACGCGAACGCGGCCAGGGAGAGCGTGACGAGCATGGCCCTGGCCCTGCGCGGCGACACGTCCGGTGCCATTCCCCACCCCCGTAACTCTGTGTGGTCATCGTCTCCGCACGTGGTCCGTAGGGCGCTTGACGGTAGGGACCGCGCCGATATAATTCATCGAACCGGGATGTCATCAGATGAGGAAGCTCCTCCGTTCGGCGCGTACCTACCCGTCGAGTCGAGCCGGCCCGCCGTTCGAGCAGCGTGGAGGCCTTGTGTCCACTATAGATTCACCCCTGGCTGCCGCGCGGCATGGTTTGCCCGCCCTCGGCACGGGCTGGGTCGACGACGTCCTGCTGGCCGGCCCGGGCAACGAGACCTGCCTCGTCCTCGGAGCGCCGATCACGCGGGCGCAGCTGCGCGCCGAGGTGGCCTCCCGACAGGCCCGACTCACCGATGCCGGGCTGCGCCCGGGCGGAGCGATCGCGCTACGGCTGCCCTCCTCGCTGGCGTACGTGGCCAACCTGCTCGCCGCCTGGCGGATCGGGGCCCAGGTGACGCTGCTGGACCACCGCCTGTCCCGTGGTGAGGTCGAGCGGGCACTCGAACGCGTCGGCGCGCAGTTCCTCGTGCAGCCCGTCGACTCCGTACTCCCACCGCTGCGCGGCTTCGTCACCGTCGACGAGACGGTCATCGCGCGCCCGGCCGGCCGGCCGGCATCGACGCCGCACGCGCTCATCCAGCTGAGCTCCGGGTCCACCGGTCCGTCGAAGGTCATCGGACGCACCGTCGACGACCTGGTCGCCGAGATCGAGCGCTACACGCTGACCGACGGCGTGCCCCGGCCCGGCGAGCGGCTCGTACTGCTCGCCTCGATGGCGCACGTGCTCGGTCTGGTCGGCGGCCTGCTCTACGCTCTGCACGCCCGGGTCACGCTCACGCTGCCCGAGCGCATGACGGTCGGCGGGGTGCTGGGCGTCATCGCGGGGGACTCCACGCCGACCACGGTGATCGGCGTCCCCGTCCATCTCGAGATGCTGATGGCCGGTCGCCCCGCCGGGCCACTGCCGCAGTTCGTTCGGATGACCACGGCGGGCGAGCTGGTCCGGCCCGGCGTCCCCGAGCGCTTCGCCGAGTGCTACGACACCGTCCTCGGCAACATGTACGGGATGACCGAGGTCGGCGTCATCGCCACCGACCTGTTCGGTGTGCACCGGCCCGAGGTGCGCCCGGCGCCTGGAATCGACGTACGGGTCGTCGACGGTGAGCTTCAGGTGCACCGGCCCGTCACGCCGTACGTGGGGCTCGTCGACGAGAGCCGCTGGGCCGACGGCTGGCTGCGTACCCGCGACGCGGCCACGATCGACCCGGTGACGGGCCTGGTCACGATCCGCGGCCGCCTCGACTCGCAGGTCTCCATCGGAGGCCTCAAGGTCGACCTGACCGAAGTCGAACAGGCCATCCTCGACCTGCCCGGTGTCACCGAGGCGGTGGTGACGTTCGACGGTGGCGCGATCGAGGCGTACACGGCCGTGGACAAGCCGCTCACCGGGCCCGAGCTGGACGCCGCCCTGGAGGACGTGCTGGCTCCGTACAAGCGGCCGTTGCGGTGGCAGCTCCTGGAGCGTCTGCCGCGTACGTCCAGCGGCAAGCTGGTGCGCGACGTGGCCGTGTTGCGCCGTGCGTCGGCCGAGCCGACGCCGTCATGACGCGCCGACGAGGGACGTGTGTGGCGCGACCGTCGACGGCTCGTCAGGTTGCGATCGCCTCCGGTGGACCGGTGAGCAGCCGGATACCGTCCATGTCGCCTGGGCGCGGCCGCTCCTGCCCGGCGACGGCCAGCACCAGGCCGCCGGCGAGCGCTCCGCAGGCCACCCCGGCGCGACTGTCGGGAACGGGACGCAGCGGCAGCGACCCCGGCGGGTCCGGCCAGCGGGCCGGCAGCACCAGCGGCTGCCGTAGACCGCCGCCGCGTAGGCCGGTGCCGCGTGCCTTCCCGATGGCCTCCTTCTGCGTCCACAGCCACAGGAACGCGCTGGTGTGCAGGGGAGCCGGCTGGTCGGTCAGCCAGTCGGCGTCGGCCGGTGCCATCCAGCGTCGGGCCAACACCGCACCGGGCAGCTCGCGGTCGCGCTCGACGTCCACGCCGACCGGCGTCACCGCCGACACGGCCACCGCCACCACGCCACGTCCGTGGCTGATGCTCGCGTGCAACCCGCGCGCGGCGCCGGTGAGCCTCGGCCGGCCGGTCTGGTCCCGTACCACGCCCACCTCGCCGGCCGGCGCGCCCAGCAGGTCGGCGGCGGTGCTCACCAGATGTTCCGACGCCCGACCCCTGGGGTCGCCGGTGATCGTCGCAATCCGCACCACGACCCATTCCATGGGAGGAGTCAAGCAATGTCAGATGAGGTTCGCCAGTCCATCGTCGATGCGCTGGCACAGATGAACTATGACGTCGACGACGTCACCGGCGACACGGTGCTCGGCCCGGCAGGGCTCGACCTGGAGTCGCTGGCCGTCGCCGAACTCGCCGTCCGTGTCGAGGACACGTTCGGCGTCAAGTTCACCGACGAGGAGTTGGAGAAGCTGGCCGACTACTCCCTCGACCGGTTCGCCGCAGAAGTGGCCGGGCGTGCGGAGCCGGCGCGGAGCGCACCCGCCGCACCGGCCGCCGCGGCGGAGTGACGGTGGGCGGCAGCGATCGCCGCGACGAGATCCTGTCGATCCTCGCCGACGTGGGCTACCGGACGGTCGACGCCTCGCGTGAGCGGATCGACTCGCTGGAGCTCGCCCGGCTGGTCTACGAGATAGAGCGGCGCTACGGCCTCGACCTCGACCTCGACGACGACGAGTTGGCGACCATGTCCACGGTGACCGGTGCGGCGGAGATCCTCGACCGCCTCACCCTGACGGCGGCGGAGCCGGAGTGACCGGTTCGACTGTCGTGGTCACCGGCCTGGGCCTGCTGACGGCTCACGGCCGTGGCCCGGCACCGCTGCTGGCGGCGGTGTTGGCCGGCGAGCCCGCCTTCAGCGAGGTCCGTCGCTTCGACCCCGGCCGTAGCCGGGTCCGAGCGGCGGCGACGCTTGCCGACACCGGCGACCTGGGCACCGAGCTGGTCGCCATCGTGACGGCTGCCTGCGACGACGCGGGGTTGGCGTACCGCCGTGCCGAGTGCCCGCTGTTCTTCGCCACCGGCACGGGCACGACGGTGGCCCGCTCGGGCGGGTCGGGCAACGGGCCGGCCGAACTGGCCGCCACCGTGGCCCGGCGCTGCGGGCTCTCCGGCGTCGCACGGGTCTACACGTCGGCCTGCGTGGCGGGTAGCACCGCGTTGGCCGAGGCCGCCTCGATGATCGCCCGGGGTCGGTGCGATCGCGCCGTGGTCGCCGGGGGCTTCCTCGTCGACGCCGACCACCAGGGCCTGTTCGACGCCGGACGGGCCCTGGCCGACGACGGCGCCGTGCGGCCGTTCAGCAACGGTCGGCGCGGGATGCTGCTGGGCGACGCGATCGTCGCCGTGGTGCTGGAGTCGGCGGCCAGCGCCCAGGGGCGGGGCGCCCGGGTGCGGTCCCGGCTGGCCGGCTGGGCCCGGGCCGGCGACGCCTACCACGTCTGCCAACCCGACCCGGGCGGGGCCGGAATGGGGTCGGCCATCCGGGCCGCCCTGGCCCGGGCCGGGGTGACTCCGGAGGAGGTGGCGTACGTCAACGCCAACGGCACCGGCACGACACGTGCCGACGCCGCCGAGAGCAGCGCGCTGCGCGTCGGCCTCGGCGCGGCGGCGGCGTCGGTGGCGGTCAGCTCGACCAAGTCCGTCCACGGCCACGCCCTGGAGGCGTCCGGCCTGCTGGAGTTCGCGGTCACCGCGCTGGCTCTCGACGCCGGCCGGCTGCCCGTCAACGCCGGCTTCCGGGAGCCTGACCCGCAGTGCCCGGTACGGGTGGTGCGTGAGCCCGCTCCGCTGGCGGGCCGGTACGCCCTGAGCTGCAACCTCGCCTTCGGCGGCGCGAACACCGCGCTGGTGTTGGAGACGGTGTGAGCGGCCTCGACACCGCGCCCGGCGCGATCCGCGAGCTTGCCCGCGCGGCGTGGCCCGAGCCCGGCGACGTCGGCCGGCCACCCGCGATCCGCGGCTTCGTCGCCTCGCCGTTCCCCCCGCTCGTCGTGGCCGTCGTCGGTCGCTGCCTACAGCGACGCATGGGCGCCGGGCCCGCCGGGCCGACCGCCGTCGTGCTGGTCAGCGCCTACGCCGACCAGGCCACCGCGGCGGCCATCGTCGCGGAGGTGGACGGGGGCCGCCGGGTGTCGCCGATGTACTTCTTCCAGTCGGTGCCGAATTCGGTCCTGGGGCACGTCGCCACCGAATGGGCCCTGACCGGCCCGGTCGTGTGCCTGAGTCCGGCCGGCGATCCCTTCGGCGAGGGTCGGGCGGTGGCCGAGGGCCTGTTCGCCGACGGGGACGCCGCCGAGGCGCTGGTGATCGTCGTCGAGCACGACGCCGACCCGGCCAAGCCCTCCGGCGCGACGGCCCTGCTGTTGACGCCGGACCACGAGACGACCAGGCCGCCGACCGGCGGCGGACAAGGCGGTTGACATGACCGGATCGACCCGACCCTCGGCCACCATCACCGGCATGGGGCTGGTGACGCCCGTCGGGCGGGGCGTGGAGGACTTCTTCGCGGCGATCTGCAACGGGCGCTCCGGGCTGGTGCGCCCACCCGAGGGGCACGGCGCGGCCGCTGCCACGGAGGCGGTCGGGATCGCTCCGGACATCGACCCCACCACCGTGCTCCCGCGCAACGAGGTGCTGGTCGCCGACCGATTCCTGATCATGGCACTGGCCGCCGCCGACGACGCGATGCGCGACGCCGGGCTGGAGGTCGGCCGCGACGTCGACCCATTTCGGGTCGCCGTGGTCGTCTCCAGCGGCGCGGGCGGCCTCACCACCTACGAGGCCCAGGCGAAGGCACGGGAGGCGCGCGGCCGTACCGCCGTCAGCGCGTACCTCTATCCGGGTTTCCTCCCCAACATGGCGGCCGCCCGCATCGCCATCCGGTACGGCATCCAGGGCTACAGCTCCTGCATCGCCACCGCCTGCGCGGCCGGTGCCCACGCGGTGGCGGAAGCGCTGCGGCTGATCCGGGCCGGCGACGCGGACGTGGTCGTGTGTGGTGGCGCCGAGTCGCCGCTCGGGCCGACCGGCACCGCCGGTTTCGCCAACGCACGGGCGCTCGCCACCGGCTGGTCCGACCCGACGCAGGCGAGTCGCCCGTTCGACCGGCGTCGCAACGGCTTCGTGCTCGGCGAGGGCGCCGGGATCATGGTCGTCGAGCGCGCCGAGCACGCGGACGCGCGAGGGGCGGCCGGCTACGCCGACATCATCGGGTGGGGTGCCACCACGGACGCCCACCACCCCACGTCACCGCGCGCGGACGGTGTCGGCGCCGCGCAGAGCATGCGCCGGGCGGTCGCCGACTCCGGCGTCGCGCCCACCGACGTCGACTACATCAACGCGCACGGTACGAGCACCAAGCTGGGCGATGTCGCCGAGAGCCGGGCCGTGCACAGCGCCTTCGGCGCGCACGCTCCCGCGGTCAGCTCCACCAAGGGTGTGACCGGACACCTGCTGGGCAGCGCCGGAGCCGTGGAGGCGGCGGCGACCGCCCTCACGATCACCCACGGCATGCTGCCGCCGACTCACAACCTGGACGAGCCGGACCCGGCCTGCGACCTCGACCACGTGCGGGGTCAGGCGCGAGCGGTCCGGCCCCGCGCGGTGCTGTCCAACTCCTTCGCGTTCGGCGGACACAACGTCAGCCTGATGTTCGGCCCGCCGTCGACGGCGCGGGCCCGGGGGGCGGACGCGGGGGCGGTCACCACAAGGGATCAACCATGAGAGGAGCGCGATGACAACGACGGAATTCACGCTGACCGACGCGGAGCGGGCCGCGCTGCCCACCGACGAGGATGTCCGGTCGTACGCCGAGCGGGGCTGGTACCTCAGCCAGAAGCTGCTCACCGACGACGAGGTGGACACGCTCGTCGAGGCCAGCGAGCGGTTCTACGCGGGTCACCGTGACCGGCGGTTGCCCCGGCGGCCGGCGAAGCTGGCCTACTGGGAGCCGGAGCACGGCGACGTGCAGCGGCACAACGACTACGTGCACTACGAGAGCGACGAGGTCGCCGCGATCCTGCGTAAGCCGATCATCGGGGCGGTGGCGGCCCGGCTGGCGGAGGCGGCCGAGATCCGGGTGTTCCAGAGCACGCTGATCCTCAAGCCGCCGAGCCCCGGTGAGCCGACCAACATCGTGCCCTGGCACTTCGACCGTCACTACTGGCAGACCTGCACGTCCGAGCGGATGCTGACCGCGTTCATCCCGATGCACGAGTGCACCGAGGAGATGGGCACGATCACGATGGTCGACGGCAGCAACACCTGGAAGGAGATCGGCGGCGACGACAAGACCACCAAGCACTTCGCCGAGCGGGACCGTTCCGAGCTGGAGGATCTGCTCGTCAGCAACGCCGAGTTCAACGGCGCTCAGGTCAACAAGATCCCCATGCACATCCCCAAGGGACACATGAGCTTCCACCACTGCCGCACCTACCACGGCAGCGGTGCCAACCGCAGCTCAGCTCCCCGACGGGCCATCTCGCTGCACCTGCAGGACGGCGACAACCAGTACCGGCGGTTCCACCGTTCCGACGGCGACCTCGTCGTCTACAACCACGATTCCCTGGTGCGTCGTGACGAGGCGGGTCTGCCCGACTACAGCGACCCGCAGTTCTGCCCGGTGCTGTGGCGGTCGTCGTCCGCTCCCGGCGAGACGGCATGACCGTTGGCACGCCCCGGCCCGTGGCAGTCGCACGGGACCGGGGCGATGGCCGGCGTGACCCACTGCTCTGGCCGGAGGAGTGCCTGTTCGCGGTGGCCCTCACGCTCGTCGCCGGGCTCGCCCTGCTCACCGGCGCGCTCTCGTGGGCGCTGCTCGCCGCGTCGGCCGTGCTGGTCGGCGCGCTGATCGCCGGGCTCGCGCTGTCGAGGCGGCGGCGCAACGCCGCGTCGGGCGTCCCGGTGCGGGCGAGCGGCGCGGCCAGGCTGGTCAGGACCGTCGGTGGGGTGGCCAGGACGGCGGTGCCGTTCCTGTCCTGCGTGGTGATCTATTCGAGCCTGCGCGTCGTCACCCCGGAGCTCGACTTCCCACTCGTCGACCCGGCGTTGATCGAGTTCGACCGGGCCGTCTTCGGCACCGACGTGAGCCGTTGGCTCAACGACACCCTCGGCTCACCCGCGCTGACGTTGTTCATGGCGTTCTGCTACCTGAGCTACGGCCTGTCCCAGGCGGCGTGGGCCATCTCCTCGTACCTGCGGGGCCGCCTGCGCGAATACCACGACTTCGCGCTCGCGATCTCCATCACGGCGGTCGTCGGCTACTCCGGCTACGTGCTGGTGCCCGGGGTCGGTCCGCACATCTACCAGACCGACACGTACGCCGACCCGCTTCCCGGTCAGGAGGGGTCGATCGGTGGCGCGCTGGACGCGATCACCGCGGTCCAGGGCCCGGCGCGGGATCTCTTTCCGAGCCTGCACACCGCCATGACGGTGGTGCTGATGGTGTACCTGTGGCGCGACGCCCGTCGGCTGTTCTGGTGGTACCTGCCGATCGGCCTGGGGTTGGTGCTGTCCACGCTGTACCTGCGCAAGCACTACGCCGTCGACCTGCTGGCCGGGACGGCCCTCGCACTGCTGGCAGTGGTGGTGGCGGGACGGGTCAACCGCTGGTGGTACCGGCCCCGGACCGACTCGCCGGACGGAGCAGCTCGGTCGTTCGCGCCGTCACCGCCGCGATGACCTGCGGATGGTCGAGGATGAAGTGCCCCCCGTCGACAACGGTCAGGTCGAAGCGGTCGACCGTCTCCTGCTGCCAGGCCAGTGCGCCCGCCGCGTCGGCCATCCGGTCGTGCCGGCCCACCACGGTGGCGATCGGGCACGTCAACGCCGGCCGGGGCGGGCGGGCGTAGGTCTCCGCCAGCCGCAGGTCGGTCCGCAGCACCGGCAGGGCGAGCCGCATCAGCGCCGGTTCGGCGAGGACGTCGGCCGGGGTGCCGCCGAGACGTCGCAGCGACTCGATCAGACGGTCGTCGTCCAACGCGTGCAGGGGGCGGTGGGCGAGACCGGCGGCGGGCCCGTTACGCCCCGCGGCGATCAACAACGCCGGGCCCGGGCCGGTGCGGGGCAGCGTCGCCGCGACCTCGTACGCCAGCAGCGCGCCGAAGCTGTGCCCGGCCAGGGCGTACGGACCGGACACCCGGTCGCGCAACATGTCGCACGTCGTGGCCACCAACCGGGGCCACTCGTCGATCGCCGGCTCCTGCCGGCGGGTGCCGTGCCCGGGCAGCTCCACCGGCTCGACAGTCACTCCGGCCGGAAGCCATCGCCTCCACCTGGTGAAATGCGCTGCCGAGCCGCCTGCGGCCGGGAAGCCGAACACGGTCAGGGACGACGGAGCTGAACTGCCGTTCTCCAGAGCTTTTTCGTCCGACGGGACGTGATCTATCAGCATTGACATCTCGCTTCTCGTCCGATGTACTTCAACGTACAGGGAAATCATCAGGCGGGGAATGGCCGCCGTGGTTCACCAAGGCGGATGCGCGTGGGGGGTGCCGTGGGGATGCGCCGCGACCGTCGCCCAGCCTCCAGGGCAGGCGTCACCGACATCGCGGTGGTGGGCGTCGGTTGCCGGTTCCCCGGCGGCGTGGACGACCTCGACTCGCTGTGGCGCGTCCTGGAAGAGGGCCGCGACGTCACCGGCCGCGTGCCGGCCGGGCGGCCCGGCGCGGCCTCGCTCGACACGGTCGGCGTCGGCGGGTTTCTGCCCGACATCGACCTGTTCGACGCGGAGTTCTTCGGTGTCTCGCCGCGCGAGGCGCGCGAGATGGACCCGCAACAGCGCCTCCTCCTCACCCTCGCGTGGCGGGCCATGGAGCACAGCGGCGTGCCGTTGCCGACCTGGTCCGGCAGCAACACCGGGGTCTACTTCGGCATCCTGGCCATGGACTACGCCGTCCTGCACGCCCGCACCCTCGGTGTCGACCACGTGGGAGCGCACTACGCCAGCGGCAAGGAGTTCAGCTTCGGTTCGGGGCGCGTGGCGTACACGTTCGGCCTGAACGGGCCGTGCATGACCCTGACCGCCGCCTGCGCGTCCTCGCTGTTGGCGGTGCACCTCGCGGCGCGCGCCCTGGCGGCCGGCGACTGCGACACCGCGCTGGCCGGCGGTGTGAACCTGATGGTGGGTCCGGAGCTGACCCTCTACATGCGGCACATCCAGGCGCTCTCGCCGCAGGGGCTCTGCCGCCCGTTCGACGCGGCCGCCGACGGCGTGGTACGCGGCGAGGGCGGGGCCGTGGTCGTCCTCAAGAGGTACGCCGACGCCATCGCCGACGGCGACCGGATCTGGGGCGTCATCAAGGGAAGCGCGACCAACCACGACGGCCGCAGCGCCGGCCTGACCGCGCCGAACGCCGTCGCCCAGGAGCAGCTGCTGCGCGCCGCGCTCCGCGATGCCGACGTGGCGCCCGCGGACGTCGGGTACGTCGAGGCACACAGCACCGGCACACCGCTGGGCGACCCGATCGAGCTCAGCGCGCTGGCGGCGGTCTTCGGTCCGAAGCGTGCACCGGAACGCCCGCTGCTCATCGGCTCACACAAGGCCAACTTCGGCCACCTCGACTCCGCCGCCGGCATCCTCGGCCTGCTCAAGGGGCTTCTCGTCGCGCGTACCGGCGTGGTGCCGCCGCAGATCAAGCTGGCCCAGCCGACGCCCCGGTTCGGCTGGTCCGGCTCCGGGCTGGCGGTCCCCACCACCCGTACGACGCTGCCGGACACCCCGCACCGCCTGACCGGCGTCAGCGCGTTCGGCCTGTCCGGCAGCAACGTCCACGTCGTGCTCGCGGCACCCGAACAGGACCGCCCGGCCCCGACCCCGGCACCCGTGTCCTGGCCGGTGCTGGTGCTGTCCGGTCCCACCGAGTCGGCACTGGCGGACCAGGTCACGCGGCACGCGGAGCTGCTCGACGACTCCGCGACGGCAGAGCCCGACCAGCTCGGCGACCTGCTGTTCAGCACCGGCACCCGGCGCAGCCACCACACGCACCGGCTCGCCGTGACCGGCGCTACGGCCGCCGACCTGCGCGGTGCGTTGACCGGTCACCAGCGTGGTGAGAGGTCCGCCAGCACGGTCAGCGGTGAGCTGCTGCACGACGGGCCGGCGTACGTGGTGCAGGTGTTCTCCGGCCAGGGCTCGCAGTACCCGGGAATGGGCCTCGACCTCTACCGCGCCGACCCGACCATGCGGGCCACGCTCGACGAGTGCGACGCGGTGACGCGGCGGATCGCCGGGTGGTCGCTGCTGGAGGAACTGGGCCGCCGTACGGGCAGCCGGCTGTCCGACACCCGGTTCGCCCAGCCGGCGATCTTCGCGATCCAGATCGGGCTCTCCCGGCTCTGGGCGCGGTGGGGCGTTCCGCCGGACTCGGTGGTCGGCCACAGCATGGGCGAGGTCGCCGCGGCCTGCGCCGCCGGCGCGCTGTCGCTGGAGGACGCGCTGCGGGTCATCGTGCTGCGCGGGGAGCTGTTGCAGCCCGCCTCCGGCAGCGGGCGGATGGCCGCCGTCGCGCTGTCCGCCGACGAGGTCGCCGCCGCCCTCGAACGGCACGCCGAGGTCGTGATCGCCACGGTCAACGGGCCGCGCTCGGTCGTCGTCGCCGGCCCGGCCGCCGCCCTGGACCGCCTCCTCGCCGAGCTGACCTCCGCCGGAGCGCGGTGCGTGCCGTTGGCCGGCGACTACGCGTTCCACAGCCCGGCGGTCTCCGCGTACGGCGACGAGCTGGAGCGCCAACTCGACGGGTTGCCATGGACCGCGCCGCGGGTGCCGATGCTGTCCAGCGTCGACCCGACCGGTGTCGTAGCAGAGTTCGGGCCGGCCTACTGGGGCCGCAACGTGCGTGAGCCCGTGCTGTTCTGGCCGGCGATCGACCGGCTGCTGTCCCGGCGGCCGGCGGTCTTCCTGGAGCTGGGCCCACACCCGGTCCTCACCGGGCCGCTGACGGCGTCACTCGCGGCCCGGTCCCGCCGGGGCGCGGCGATCGGCAGCCTGGTGCGGGGGCGACCGCCGGTGCAGACCCTGACACGAGCGCTCGCCGAGGCGTACACCGCCGGTGTCGCGGTGGACTGGGCTGCGGTGCACGGCGAAGGTCGGCGGTACAGTCCGCTGCCACCGGTCCGGCTGAGCGGCGAGCGGTACTGGCTGCCGAGCCCGGCGGTCCCGACTGCGGCGTCCGTCGTCCCGGCGTCGCCGGAGACGGTGCGAGCGGGTTCCCCGGAGCATGCCGGGTCCGAGCATGCCCTCGCCGGCGTGGCCCTGGGCGAGCTGCGAGCCGAGGTACGCCTCATCGCTCCGGACGGCACCGTCGTTCAGACACTGGCCGGGGTCGGAGTGCCGGCGGCATCGGCGAGTAACGGCGGCGGTGGCCGGGACGGCAGAGCCCTCGGCGACGGACTCGGCACCGGTGCGGGAGCCAACGGCGCCGAGACCAACGGCGCCGAGACCAACGGCGCGGGTACGACCGGCGCGGACACCCGCGGCGCGACGGACATCGGCGCGACGGCCAATGGCGCGACGGCCAATGGTGGGACGGCCAATGGTGGGACGGCCAGCGGCGCGACGGCCAATGGTGGGACGGCCAATGGTGGGACGGCCAGCGGCGCGACGGGCGACGGCGCTGGTGCGGCAGGCGCGGGTGTCGGTGGCGGCGACGTTGGTGGCGGGGTCGGTGTCGGCGGCCGTGACGCCACCAACGGCTCCGGCACCCGCGCCGGCACGGCGTGGGAACGGGAGCGGATCGCGGCCCTGGTCAACGACGCGGCCGCCGAGGCTCTCGGCTATGAGCCCGGCCGACGTCTGGCGCGCGGGCGTGGGTTCTTCGAACTGGGGATGGACTCGCTCGCCCTGGTCTCGCTCGTCAGTCGGCTCGAACGGGAGCTGGGGACCGTCCTCGGTGCCGCCGTCGGCATCGAGCACCCGACCATCGACGCACTCGCCGACCACCTCCTCACCGAGGCCCTTCCGACCGAGCCCCCGCGTCAGGCCGAGCCCTCGCGCGCAGTCGAGCCGCTGCGTCAGACCGGGTCACTCCTCATGGCAGGGCCGACCCTCCAGCCCGCACCGCTACCGAGCCGTGACGCGATCGCGCCGGCTGCCAGCGTGCTCGGGCGTGGCACGTCGGGTACGACTACGTCGGTCGTGTCGCGGCCGTCCGGAGCGGCCGCGTCGACCCCGCGTGGGCCGGCAGAGCCCGTGGCGATCGTGGGCATCGGTTGCCGGCTGCCGCAGGCCGACGGCCCGGAACAGTTCTGGCGGCTGTTGTGCGACGGCGTCGACGCCACCGGCGACGTCCCGGCGGACCGGTGGGACGCGGAGGCGCTGCTCGGCGCGGGGCCCGGGGCACCCGGCACGGTGGTCACCCGCCGTGGCGGCTTCCTGGACCGGATCGACCTGTTCGACAACGCGTTCTTCCGGATCTCGGCCCGTGAGGCCCGGGCCATGGACCCGCAGCAGCGCCTCTTCCTCGAGGTGGCCTGGGAGGCGCTCGAGGACGCCGGGGTCACGCTCGAACACCGGCGCTCCGCCCGCGTCGGCGTGTACGTCGGCATGAACACCACCGACTACCAGCAGTTGCTCACCCGGCGCGCCCGGGACGTGGACCTCTACTACGGCACGGGCAACTCCTTCAGCGGGACGGCCGGCCGGTTGTCGTACTTCCTGGACGTGCGCGGCCCGAGCCTGGCGATCGACACGGCGTGCTCGTCCTCGTTGGTCGCGGTGCACCTGGCCGTGCAGAGCCTGCGCGCGGGCGAGGCCGACATCGCGCTCGCCGGTGGGGTCAACGTGATGGTGCGGCCCACCGTGCACCTGGCTATGTCGGCGGCGGGCGCACTGTCGCCCGACGGGCGTTGCAAGACCTTCGACGCCAGCGCCGACGGCTACGGGCGCGGTGAGGGCGCCGGCGTGGTGGTGCTCAAGACACTCGCGCAGGCCGAGCGTGACGGCGACCGGGTCTACGCGGTGATCCGCGGCAGCGCGGTCAACCACAACGGTGCGAGCGGCGGGCTGACCGTGCCCGGCGGCGAGGCCCAGGAGGAGTTGATCCGGGCGGCGCTCGCGGTGGGCGGCGTCCCCGCGTCGGACGTGGACTACCTGGAGGCGCACGGCACCGGGACGGTCCTCGGCGACGCCGTGGAGGTGCGGGCGATCGCCCGTGCGCTCGGCGGCGGGCGTCAGCCGGACCGGCCGCTGCTGGTGGGGTCCGTCAAGACCAACATCGGTCACCTGGAGGCGGCCGCCGGTATCGCCGGGCTGATCAAGACCGCGCTGGCGCTGCGACACGGCGAGCTGCCCGCGCACCTGCACGTCTCCCAGCCCACGGGCCAGGTGGACTGGGCGCGGTTGCCGGTCCGGATCACCACGTCCACCACGGCATGGCCGGCCACCGGTGGACGGTCCCGGGTCGCCGGGGTGAGCGCGTTCGGTTTCACCGGTACCAACGCCCACGTGGTCCTGAGCGGGCCGTCCGCACCGGCGTCGTCGCCGCAGGACGGTGCCGCACACCTCACGTCGGGCGGCGGTGCGGCGTCGAGGGCCGGCGCGATCGTCTCCAGCCGCGCACACCTGCTGGTGCTGTCGGCCGCCGGGGACGGCGCCCTCGCCGTCGCGCGCGACGGCTTCGTCCGGGCGCTCTCCGCCTCGGCCAGCGCCGACCTCGCCGACATCTGCTACGCCGCGGCGGCCCGCCGGGCTCACCTGGAGCACCGGTTCGCGGTGGTCGGCCGTGGGCCCGCCGCGCTCACCGCCGGGCTGTCCGGTGACGACGGCGCGCACCAGGGCGTGGCCTCCGGTGCGGCCGAGCGCCTGGTGCTGGTGTACGGCGACCGTGTGACGGTGGACTGGCGTGCCCTGGAGCGTGACGAGCCCGCGTTCGGGGACACGGTGGACGCGCTCGACGACGGTGGTCTCGTGCGAGCGGCACTGGTCGCCGGTGGCGCGGAGCGCGGCGAGCCCGTCGCAGTGCTGGCCGTCCAACTCGCCCTGACCGCCGTCTGGGAGGCGTACGGGCTGCGGCCCGACGTGGTCGTCGGCCGGGGCGTCGGTGAGGTGGCGGCGGCGTGTGCGGCTGGTGCGCTGGACCGGGCGCGGGCGGTCCGTGCGGCCCTCGACGGCGCGACGGTCACCGTGGCGACGCCCGCCGACCTGCCGGCGACCCCCGTGCTGTGGCTGGCGTCGACGGGCGGGCCGGTTCCCGGTACGCACCCGTTGGCCCTGCGCTCACCGGCCCCCGACTGGGACGCGCTGGCCGGGCCACTCGTGGCGGCGGGGGAGCGGGTGCTGCTCGCGGTCGACGCCGGGCCGGACGCCGCGACCGTCGCGGCAGGACGGGAGACGGATCTCGTGGCGGTCGGGACGGACCTGGGCCGCCCCGACGGCTTCCTGGACGTCGTCGCCCAACTGCACGTGGGCGGGGTCGGCATCCACTGGGAGACGCTGTTCGGCCGCCGCCCGTACCGGGCGGTGCTGCCGCGCTACCCGTGGCAGCGACGCCGGCACTGGGCGGACACGCCGGACCAGGTGCACGGCTCGGCACCCGTCGCGGAGCGGCCGGCCCCCGCGACCGTGGCCGTCACGACCGGTGCGGCCGCCACCGTGGTCTCGACCGCCGTCGCCGCGAGTGTCGTGCCCGAGGTGCAGTCCCGAGGCGCCGTCGGTCGCGCGCTGTCCGACGACGTCCGGGACCGCTGGGCGGCGCGTACGTTCGCGGTCCGCTGGCGCCGCGTCCCCGCGCCCCGCGCGGAGGCGACCGGACGGTGGCTCGTCGTGCCACTCACGAACGCGTCCGTCGAGACGGGACTGCGGGTGGTCGACGGCCTGCGGCTCGCGGGCGTCGAGGCGACCTGGCGGCCCTCGTCCGTCGGCTCGGCCCGCGACGACGACCGGGCGGGCACGCCGACCGACGGCGTACCGGAGGTTGACGCGCCGTGGACCGATGTTCCGCCGGACCACGGAATCGTGCTGGTCGCGGCGGCCGCACCCGGCAGTGTGTCGGGCGAGGTCCTGGTCGCGCGTCTGGTGCGGGCGGCCCGTCACCTTCGCAACGGGCTCGACGCGGCACCCGGCAGGCTGCGCGTCGTCACGGCCGGGGCGTACCAGCCGACCGGCGACGGCGAGGTCGATCCGGCGCAGGCCGCGGTCTGGACGGCCGGGCGGGTGCTCGCGATGGAGGCGGCACCGGGGTGGGGCGGACTGGTCGACGTCGACCCGCGGGTGCTCGGCACCGGCCCGCGCGACGCGGACGGCGAGCCCGGCCAGGCGGACGCCGGCTGGACTCCCGGCAACGCTGCCGGACTGGCCGGCGCGCTCACGGCATCGCGCGCGCCCCGCACCGAGCCGGCCGAGGACGAGGTGTGCCTGCGCGACGGGATCTGGTATGCCTCCCGGCTGTCGACGGCGGACCCACTGCCCGTGGCGCTGTCCGACTTCGACTGCGACCCGGACGCCTGGTACCTGGTGACCGACGCCCTGCGCCCGGCCAGCCGGCCGTTCGTCGACGTGCTCGTGCGCCGTGGCCTGCGCCGGCTGATCGTCGCGGACGCCATGCCGTCCGACATCGCGTCCCCCGGGGACGTCCGGCTCGGCGAGCTGACGGCGTCCGGCGTGGAGGTGCGACACATCGACCTGACGGCGGCGGACCGTACGGCGGCGGAGGTCGCGGCCGACCTGACACCGGAGGCGCTGGGTGCCCCGCTCGGCGGCGTGCTGATCGTCGGGTCGCCCGCGTCGGCGGCCCCGATCGACACCCTCGACGAGGACGCGGTGTCGAGGGCGCTGGGCTGGGCCGACGTCGTACACCGGCTGGATCTGGCGACCCGTGACCTCGCGCCGCCGCTGTTCTGCGTGACCGGCGCGGCGGCCGCGGTCTGGGGAGCCGCCGGGATGGTCGCGCGGGCCGCGGCAGAGGGCGCGGTCGACGCGGTGACCACCGCCCGGGAGCGGGCCGGTCGGCCCGTGCAGGTGGTCCGCTTCATGCCCGTCGACGACCCCGCCGAGTTGTCCCGCCGGGACCGGATGGTGATGGTGGACAGCGGCCTACGACCGCTGGCCGGCGCGGACGTGGGCGAGGCCTTCGAGGTGGCGCTCCGGGCGGGCCTGACCCGGGTCACGGTGGCGGACGTGGACGCTCCGCGGTATGCGCGGGTGTGTCGGGAGCGGGCCGACCGCGCGTTCCTCGCCGAGATCGGCGTCGAGCCCGCGGCGGATGACGGCGGAACGCCGGAGGGCGGGACGCCCGACGCGCCACTGGCCGCCGTCGTGCTGGCGCTGCCGGCCGATCGGCGGGCCGAGCACCTGCTGGAAGCGGTGCTCGACGCGGTGGCCGAGGTGCTGGGTGAGACGTCCGGCGTGGACGTCCTGGCCCACCAGGGCTTCTTCGACCTCGGCATGGACTCGGTGATGTCGCTGAGCCTGCGCGGCTGGCTCGAACGCGCGCTGGGGGTCGACCTGCCGGCGACGCTCACGTTCGAGTTTCCCAACGCGGCGGCCCTCACCGATCACCTGCTGACGGTGCTCGACCCGGTCGCCAGTCCGGCCGATGGCGCGCCGACCACCACGGTGTCCGGCGCGCTGGACGAGGCCGACGACGACCTGGCGGCGATGCCCGAGGACGAGCTGATCGCGCGGCTGTCGGCCGCGCTCGCGGAGGGAGGCTGAGATGACGACGACCGCTCCGCGTACCCCGGACAGCCGACGGCTGATGGCCGACGCGCTGCGCACCATCGAGGATCTGCGCCGTCGTCTGGCCGACAGCCGGGACGGGTGGCTCGACGAGCCGATCGCCATCGTCGGGATGGCCTGCCGCTTTCCCGGCGGGGCGCACTCGCCGGAGGAGTTCTGGACGCTGCTGCGCAACGGGGTGGACACGACCTCCGAGTTTCCGCCGGAGCGCGCCGACGCTCGCGCGTACCACCATCCGGACCCGGAGGAGCCGGGCAAGGCGTACACGATCCGGGGCGCCTTCCTGGACCAGGTCGACCGGTTCGAGCCGGAGGCGTTCGGCATCTCCCCACGCGAGGCCTTGGGCATGGACCCACAGCACCGCATCGCGCTGGAGATCTGCTGGGAGGGGCTGGAGCGTGCCGGCTACGCGCCCGACCGGCTCGACGGCTCGCGCACCGGCGTCTACTTCGGGCTGAGCACGACCGACTACGTACGCGCCCGGCAGGCCGTCGGCGACATCAACGACGTGGACTTCTACCAGCTCACCGGCGAGCCCAGCTTCCTGGCCGGCCGCATCTCGTACCTGCTCGGGTTGCGAGGGCCGAGCAAGGTCGTCGACACCTCCTGCTCGTCGTCACTGGTCGCCCTGCACGAGGCGTGCCAGGCGCTGCGGCTGCGGGAGTGCGACCTGGCCCTGGCGGGCGGGGTGAACCTGCTGCTGTCCCCGTACGGCTTCGTCATGATGAGCAAGTTCCGTGGGCTGTCCGCCGACGGACGGTGCAGGACGTTCGACGCGTCGGCCGACGGGTACGCCCGTGGGGAGGGCGCGGGTGTCGTGGTGCTCAAGCGGCTGTCCGCCGCGCTGGCCGACAACGACCCGATCGTCGCCGTCGTCCGTGGCTCGGCTGTCAACCACGACGGTCGTTCCAGCGGCCTCACCGTGCCGAACCCGCTCGCCCAGCAGGACGTCGTCGGCGCGGCCATGACCCAGGCCGGCGTCGGGCCGGACGGCGTGGACTACGTCGAGGCGCACGGGACGGGCACCTCGCTCGGTGACCCCATCGAGCTGCGCTCGCTGGAAGCCGTCATCGGCCGGCACCGCCGCTCCGACGACCCGCTGCTGGTGGGCTCGGTCAAGACGAACATCGGGCACCTGGAGCCGGCCGCCGGCATCGCCGGCCTGTTCAAGGTCGTCCTGGCCATGTCGCACGGTGAGATCCCGCCGCACCTGCACCTGAGCGAGCCGAACCCCAACCTGGACTGGTCCGGTCTGCACGTGCGCGTGCCTGTCGCGTGCACGCCCTGGCCGGACCGGGGTCACCCGCGCACCGGGGGAGTGAGCAGCTTCGGCGCCAGCGGAACCAACGCGCACGTCGTGCTCGCGGCACCGCCGGTCGGTGCCGACCGCACCGCCGCACCGCAGCCGTACGGGCTGTTCCTGGCCTCCGCGCGCACGGAGGAGGCGCTGCGCGAGATGGCCGACCGGCACGCGCGGTGGCTGCGCGGTCCCCACGCCCCGTCCCTCGGCGACGCCTGCTACACGACGCACGTCGGCCGCGCGGTCCAGACCCACGGTCTCGCGGTGACCGCGGCGGACACCGACGAACTGGCGGACGTCCTGTCGGCGTACGCCCAGGGCCGCCAACCGCGCGGGCTGACGGTCGCCGCGCTGCCCCGCCGCCGCGATCGCAAGGTCGCCTGGCTGTTCACCGGCCAGGGCGCCCAGTACCAGGGCATGGCCCGGGGACTGCTCGGGAACGCCGCCTTCCGCTCCGCGTTCGACGAGGTCGCCGCGCTCTTCGACACCGGGTTGCCCCGGCCCCTGGCGGACGTGTTGTGGGCCGACGGCGCGACTCCGCTCGACGACACCCGGTACACCCAGCCGGCGCTGTTCGCGGTCGAGTACGCGCTGGCCCAGATGTGGCTCTCCTGGGGCCTGCGGCCGTCGGCGGTGGGCGGCCACAGCATCGGTGAGCTGGTCGCCGCCTGCGTCGCCGGCGTGCTGGACCTGCCCGCCGCCGCGACCCTGGTGACCGCGCGGTCGCGGCTGATGGCCGAGCTGCCGTCGGGTGGCGCGATGGCCGCCGTCGGCTGCACCGAGGAGGTCGCCGTCGCGGCGATCGACGGGTACGCGGACACGGTCGCCGTCGCGGCGGTCAACGGGCCTACCGACGTCACCATCTCGGGGATCGCCGCACACCTGGGCACCGTCCTGGAGCGGCTGGCGACCGACGGTGTGCGCACCCGGCGGCTGAGCGTGTCGCACGCGTTCCACTCGCCGCTGATCCGGCCCATGCTGGAGCCCTTCCGCGCGGTGCTGGCCGGGTTGTCGTTCCACCCGCCGCGCATTCCGCTGGCGTCCAACGTCACCGGACGGCTGTGGGGTGACGACGAGGTCGGCCCGGACTACTGGCTGCGGCACGCGGCCGGCGCGGTCCGCTTCCGCGACGGGGTACGCGCGTTGCACGAGGCGGGCGTCCGCACCTTCGTGGAACTCGGTCCGGCGCCGGTGCTGACGGCTCTCGCCGCGCGTTCTCTCGCCGGTGAGCCGGAGTGCGCGTTCGTGCCGACGCTGCGGCGGGGCGGCGAGGACCTGCGCGAGGTGCTGGGCGCGGTCGGCACCGTGAGCCTGCGGGGTTCGCGCCCGGACTGGCGGGCCTTCCACGAGGGCGAGGACGTGCGCGCCGTACCGCTGCCGACGACGCCGTGGCGCGGCGCGCACTACTGGTTCCGCGAGGTCGGGCCGGTGGCCGCGCCGGTGCCGGCGGCGGACGCCAGCGAGGAGACCGGGGCCGCCGTCGTGGGCGGGGACATCCCGGGCGTCGGCCGCCGCCTACCGGGACCGGTGCCGGCGTACGAGGTGACGGCCGAGGCGCTGCCCGGCGAGTCGCCGGGTCTGGGCGCGGTGCTGGACGTGGCGACCCGGGCCGCTGCGGACTGTCTGGGTGGCGTGTGGCGGTGCGCCGAGGATCTGACCGTCCACGCGTCCGTCCCGACCGGCGACCGTGGGCACCTGCGCCTCAGTGTCACGGCACGGGACGACGGCTCGGCCGCCTGGGAGCTGCTCGGTGCGACGGCGGCACGCGAGGCGCTGGCCGCGCCGTGGATCCGTCACGCCAGCGGTCTGTTGCGTCGTCGGTGGCCGGCCGACCGCCCGTACCCCGAACCGGAAGCGGCGTCCATGCCGGAGATCTCGGTGCCGGACGGCGCGGGCTGGCACGAGGTGCTCGACGCCGCGCGTCTCGCGGTCACGGTGGCCGGCGTGGCGGAGCCGGAGGCCGGGTCGATGATCGCCGGCTGCGGCGCGCTCGGCGGCGCGCCCGCAGCGGCCAGTGGCCCCGTGGCGCCGGGCGGCGTACGGGCGGTGCGGGTCCGCGCCGGGTCCGTGCGCGCGCTCGGTGACACGGTGACCGGTGCCGTCGACCTGCTCGACGCCGACGGCGCCCCGATCGGCTACGCCCGGGACGTGATCGTCGCGCCGGTGCCCGCGCCGGCGCAGTGGGACGATCCGGCCGACCTGCTCTACGAACAGACCTGGGTGCCCATGCCCGGGCCGTCCCCGCAGCCGCCGGCCGACCTGGCCGGACGGAGCTACCTGTTGGTGGCCGACCCGGCTGGTCAGGACGCCGCGCTGGTGACCGCGCTGGCCGGGCTGCTGCGCGAGCGGGACGCCGAGGTGACGGTGGCCGCGCCGCCGGTGGTGGGGGAGGGTCCGGACTGCCGGCCCGATCCCGACGCCGTCCGGGAGCTGGTGACCACCTGGTCCGCCGGCCCGGGCCGCCCCTCGCTCGCGGTGGTCCTGACCGGGCTCGACGCGCCCGCGTCGGCGAACTGCGACGCGGGGAGCCTGGAGGAGTACGCCGGGCGCGCGGACCTGACGATCCTCGCCCTCCTCGGCGCGATGCTCGACGATCCGGAGTGCGCCGACGCGCGCCTCTCGTTGGTGACCCGGGCTGCCATGCGGGTGCCGACGGACGCCGCCGCCCCGGACGCCGCCGCCCCGGACGCCGCCGCCCCGGACGCCGCCGCCCCGGTCGCCGGCACGCTCTGGGGTCTGGGTCGGGTGCTGGCGTTGGAGCACCCGGACCGGTGGGGCGGCGTGCTCGACCTGGACCCGGACCGCCGGCCCGGCGAGGACCGACTGCTGCTGGCCGCGCTGACCACGGGTGGGCTGGTCACCGGTGATCCGTCCCTCGGCGGTCCCGCCGACGCGGAGGATGGCTACGACGACCAGCAGGCGCTGCGCGCCGACCGTCGGTACGCGCTGCGCCTGGTGCCCGCACCGCTGGCACCCGAGGCGCTGCGTCGTCGGCCGCCGGTCGACGGCGAGGCCACGTACCTGATCACCGGAGCCTTCGGTGGGATCGGCCTGGCCGTCGCGGAGTGGCTGGCCCGCGCCGGCGCCGGTCGTCTCGTGCTGCTCGCCCGCACGCCGCTGCCGGAGCGGGACGGCTGGGCGGACGCGACCGGGGAGGCGGCGCGGCGGATCGCGGCCGTACGTCGGCTGGAGCGGTTGGGGACCAGCGTCGACGTGGTCGCCGCGGACGTGGTCGACGAAGCGGCGATGACCGCTGTGTTCGCCGAGCTGGCGGGCAACCCGCTTCCGCTGCGCGGGGTCGTGCACGCGGCAGGTGTCTCCGAGCCCGAGTTCGCCCGTGCGGCCACCGCCTCGGCGTACCGGCGGGTGTGGCGGCCGAAGGTCGTCGGCGGCTGGCTGCTGCACCAGCTCACGCGCGACGCCCAACTGGACTTCTTCATCGGCTTCTCGTCGATCGCCGCGACCTGGGGCTCGCAGCACCTGGCCAGTTACGCGGCGGGCAACGCGTTCCTCGACGCGCTGGCCGGGCACCGCGACGCCGCCGGCCTGCCGGCCCTGTCCGTCGCGTGGGGCCCGTGGGACCTGCCCTCGGCGCTGTTCGGCGCCGAGGTGATGGCGTTCCTGAAGGCCACCGGGCTGCGCCCGCTGCCGGCCGACCAGAGCATCCGGATGCTCAGCGCGCTCGCGGCTGGTGACGCCCCGCAGCGGGTGGTGTGCGCGGTGGACTGGTCGGTGTTCAAGCCGGTCATGCAGGCCCGCACGGAGCGGCCGATGCTGCGCGGGATCACCGCCGACGAACCGGCGACGGACGAGGCCGGTGACGCGCCGCTGTTGGCCGGTCTGCGCGCCGAGCGCGACCCGCGTCGGGTGCGGGCGATGCTCGGCGCGTACGCGGTCGAGGTGGCGACCGACGTCCTGGGCGTGGGTTCGGGTGCCCTCGACGAGGAGAGCGACGTACTGGCCAGCGGCATGGACTCGCTCATGGTCATGGACGCGGTCCGCCGCTGTCGACGGGACCTCGGCCTCACCGTGCGCGCCGGTGACCTGCTCACCCTCGCCAGCCCGGCACAGTGGGCGGACCTGTTCGCCGGACTGCTGGCCGACGGGTCGGTGGACACGTCCGCCGACGGCGACGAGCCCACCGCCGACCAGGCCGGCGACAACCTCGCGGCTGACCAGGCGAGTGACCCGGCGTGGATCGCGGCCGACGTGACCCTCGCGCCGGACATCCGGGTGGTGGGCGATCCGCCGGCCCGGGTACGCGACCCCCGGCACGTCCTGCTGACCGGCGCGACCGGCTTCGTCGGTGGCTATCTGCTGCACACCCTGCTCGAGACGACCGCGGCCCGGGTGTCGTGCCTGGTGCGGTGCGCCGACGAGGAGACCGGCCTGCGGCGGCTGCTGGACAACATCCAGCGCTACCTGCCGCTGCCAGCGGAGGCGGTCGACCGGATCACGGTGCTGCCGGGCGACCTGGGGCAGCCCAGGCTCGGCCTGTCCGACGACCGGTACGACGAGCTGTCCGAGCACCTGGACGGGATCTACCACTGCGGCGCCCGGGTGCACTTCGGCTACAACTACCACCAGCTCCGCCCCGACAACATCACGGGGACCGAGGAGATCCTGCGGTTGGCCGCGCGTGGCCGGCCGACCGCGGTCCACCACGTCTCGACGTACGGCATCTGGGGCCTGCCGGCCCCGGGCCGGGACGTCGTCGGTGAGGACGACGACATCGCCACGGCCGGCCGACTGGTGACCGGCTACGTGCAGACCAAGTGGGCGTCGGAGCGGTTGGTCGAGCTGGCCCGCGCACGTGGCGTGCCGGCGGACATCTACCGGCCCGGCCGGGTGTTGGGCGACTCCCGCACCGGCGCGAGCCTGACCACCCACTTCACCACTCGGGTGATGAAGGGCTGCGTGCAGCTCGGACTCGCTCCGGACATCGACATCAAGGTGGAGATGACACCTGTCGACTACGTGGCGAGCGCGCTGGTGCACATCTCCCGGTACGGCCCGGCCCTCGGTGGCACGTACCACCTGGTGAGCCCGTACAAGGCCCTGTTCGCCGACGTGGTGCGGGCGCTGCGCCGGCACGGCTTCGCGGTCGAGGTCGTGCCCGTCGAGGAGTGGTGGCAGGCACTCAAGGCGACCTATGCCGTCGGCACGAACGAGCTGCACCCGGTCATGCCGGTGGTCCAGGAGTTCGTGGTCGGCGGCGAGGAGGCCGTCCACTACGCCGTCGGCAACACCGAGGAACAACTGCGGGACACCGACCTCCGATGCCCGCCGTTGGATGACGACCTACTCGACACCTACCTGCGCTGGATGGTGCGGACCGGCTACCTGCCCGCTCCCACAGCGGCTGATGAAGGAGCTCGAACGACATGACTGATCATCCGCGCAGCACGCCGGAGTACGACGTCGCGATCATCGGGTCCGGCCTGTCCGGCACGATGCTGGCCGCGTGCCTGGCCCGCAACGGTGCGAAGGTGCTGATCGTCGACGGTGCCACCCATCCCCGGTTCGCCATCGGCGAGTCGACCATCCCGGCGACATCGATGATGATGCGGCTGGTCAGCGAGCGGTACGACGTGCCCGAGATCAAGTGGCTGTCCACCTTCGAGGGCGTTCAATCGAAGATCAACACGACCTCGGGGGTCAAGCGCAACTTCGGGTTCGTCTACCACCGGCCGGGGGAGCGCCAGAACCCGCGCGAGACCCACATGTTCCCGATCCCGAAGGTCACCCACACCGAGAGCCACTTCTACCGCCAGGACATCGACAACTGGATGCTGACGGTCGCCGCCAAGTACGGCACCACGGTCCGCCAGCAGGTCCGGATCACCGGTGTGGAGATCGACGACGACGGCGCGACGCTGGCGCACACCGGCGGCGAGTTCCGGGCCAAGTTCGTCGTCGACGCCAGCGGCTTCCGTTCGGTGCTGGCCGAGCAGTTCGGCCTGCGGGAGGAGCCGAGCCGGTTCCGTCACCAGTCGCGGTCGCTGTTCACCCACATGGTCGGTATCCGGCCGTACGACGAGTTGGCCCCCAAGTCCCGGTACGGGCACCCCAGCCCGTGGCACGACGGCACCCTGCACCACCTGTTCCGTGGCGGCTGGATGTGGGTGATCCCGTTCGACAACCACCTGCGGGGCACCAACGACCTGTGCAGCGTCGGCCTGCAGCTCGATCCGCGGATCCACCCGGTTCCGGACTGCACCCCGGAGGAGGAGTTCCGCCGCTTCATCGCGCAGTACCCGGACATCGAGCCGCAGTTCGCCGAGGCCCGGTCGGTGCGCGACTGGACCCGCACCGGCCGGCTGCAGTACTCGTCGCGGCAGACCGTCGGCTACCGGTGGTGCCTGACCTCCCATGCGGCGGGCTTCCTGGACCCGCTGTTCTCCCGGGGACTGTCGAACTCGCTGGAGACGATGCACGCGCTCGTGCACCGCCTGCTGTCCGCGATCGAGGACGACGACTTCTCGGTCGAGCGGTTCGAGTACATGCAGGAGTTCGAGCAGGGTCTGCTGGACTTCAACGACGACCTGGTCGCCAACGCGTACACGTCGTTCGGTGACTGGCGGCTGTGGGACGCCTGGTTCCGGATCTGGTCGCTCGGGCAGTTCATCGCCACCTTCGAGGTGAACCGGGCGTACGCCCGCTTCCTGGACACCCGCGACCCGGCGGTGCTGGCCCCGCTGGAGCGGCCGTGGTGGCGGGGTCGGGTCATCCCGCAGGACTCGCCGTACGGAGCGGTCATGGTCCTGTTGCAGCAGGTCAACGACATGACCCGAGCCGTGCAGGAGGGACGGGCCGACTCCGGTGAGACGGCCGCCGAGCTGCTGCGGCTGCTGCGCGAGGCGGACTTCGTGCCGCCCGCGTGGGGCCTCGCCGACCCGGACAACCAGTGGACCGACGCCAACTTCTTCGAAATCGGCAAGACCCTGCGCTGGGCTCGCAAGAAGGCGCCGAAGGCCGTCGGCGACCTCACGTACGACGGCCTGACGCTCTTCATGAAGAAGCGCTTCTCGCCCGGCGAGTTCGCCGTGGGCGAGGAACTCAAGCACCTTCTCGCGCGCTGGCCCGTGATCGGTAAGCGGCTCCGCGTCCCGACGCCGAAGTGAATTCGATGGATAAGGAGTCCATGATGGAAGGTGCTGCCGCGCACAACGGGATGTTCGACGTGGTGGTGATCGGCTCCGGGCTCGCCGGCTCGACCCTGGCGGCGTGCCTGGCCGCCAACGGCGCGCACACGCTGGTGATCGACGCCGGAACGCACCCCCGCTTCGCCGTCGGCGAGTCGACCATCCCGTACACCTCCATGGCGATGCGGTTGATCAGCGAGCGGTACGGCGTGCCGGAGATCAAGTACCTGAGCACCTTCGAGTCGGTGTACGCGCACATCAACACCACCGGCGGGGTGAAGAGGAACTTCGGCTTCGTCTACCAGCGGCCGGGCGAGCAGCAGCGGCCCGAAGAAGCGAACATGTTCCAGATCCCGAAGATCCTGAACACCGAGAACCACTTCTTCCGGCAGGACATCGACAACTTCATGCTCACGGTCGCCGCGAAGTACGGCGCCGTGATCCGGCAGCAGACGCGCATCGTGGGCGTGCAGGTCGACGAGGACGGCGTGACGCTCGACGTCGGCCCCGGCGCGCCCGTGCGGGCTCGTTACCTGGTGGACGCCAGCGGCTTCCGCTCGGCGCTGGCCGAGCAGTTCGACCTGCGGGAGGAGCCGACCCGGCTGGAACACCACTCCCGGTCGCTGTTCACGCACATGGTCGGTGTGCGGCCGTACGACGACTTCGCCCCGCGCGAGACCTACGGCAACCCGACCCGGTGGCACGAGGGAACGCTGCACCACATCTTCGAGGGCGGCTGGATGTGGGTGATCCCGTTCGACAACCACCCCCGGTCCACCAACGACCTGTGCAGCGTCGGCGTGCAGTTCGACCCGCGGATGTACCCGGTGCCCGACTGCTCGCCGGAGGAGGAGTTCCGCCAGTTCCTCGACCGGTACCCGGGCATCGCGCAGCAGTTCACCAACGCCACGCCGGTGCGCGAGTGGGTGCGGACGGGTCGCCTGCAGTACTCGCCCAAGCAGACGGTCGGGTACCGCTGGTGCCTCATGTCGCACGCGGCGGGTTTCGTCGACGCGCTGTTCTCGCGTGGTCTGTCGAACACGATGGAGATCATCAACGCGTTGACCCAGCGGCTGCTCGACGCGCTCAAGGACGACGACTTCGCCGTCGAGCGGTTCGAGTACGTGCAGGAACTCGAGCAGGGCCAACTCGACTTCAACGACGACCTGGTCAACAACGCGTACATCGCGTTCCGGGACTGGGACCTGTGGGACGCCTGGTTCCGGGTCTGGGCGCTGACCCAGATCCTCTCCACCTTCGAGATCAACCGGGGCTACGCGCTCTACTCCAAGACCCGCGACCCCGCCGTGTTGCGGCGGATGGAACGGCCGTGGTGGCGGGTCGAGCTGCGGGAGTTCGACAGGTCCAAGGTGGACGATCCGGACCACGCCGAGGTGCTCGAGTTCCTGGCCGGCGTCAGCCGGATGATGCGTGCCGTCGACGCGGGGGAGGCGGAGCCCAAGGACGTCGCCAAGCAGATCCGCGACCAGCTCGCCCGCGCGCGGTTCGTGCCGCCGGCGTTCGGGCTGGCCGACCCGGCGATCCGGATCACGGGCGCCTCCGCCGCCAAGGTGCTCGGCACCCTGCGCTGGGCGAAGCGCGACGCCCCGCCGGCGATCGGCGAGCTGACCTACGAGGGTCTGACCCTCTTCATGCGCAAGCGCTTCGCCCGGGGCGAGTTCGAGCCGGTCGAGGAAATCAAGCAGAAGCTCTCCGGCTGGCCGGTGTTCGGCTCCCGGCTGCGCGTCCCCGAGCCGAAGTAAAACGAGGAATTGGAGTACACGGTGAGTGAATTGATCGAGGCCGAGAAGGCCACATATGACGTCGCCATTCTCGGCGCGGGGTTCGCCGGCTCGATGCTCGGCGCGATCCTGGCCCGCAACGGCGCGAAGGTGCTGCTGGTCGACGCCAAGGCGCACCCGAAGTTCGCCATCGGCGAGTCCACCATCCCCAACATGCTGGTGTCGCTGCGCACCATGTCCGAGCGGTACAAGGTGCCGGAGCTGATGACCCTGGCGACGCTGACCGCCTGCCAGAAGATCATTTCGCCCTGGCACGGAAAGAAGGACCACTTCGCCTTCCTGAACCACCAGGAGGGCAAGCCGCAGGACCCGATGCAGGTCACGATGTTCAACTTCCCGAGCCTGCTGCACGAGACGCCGCACATGTACCGGCAGGACACCGACGCGTACCTGTTCCACGCGGCGATCAAGTACGGCTGCACCGCCCGGGTGAACTTCACGATCGCCGACGTCGACTTCGACGACTCCGGCGTGACGGTCAGCTCGACCCGTGGCGAGCAGTTCCGCAGCCGTTACGTGGTGGACGCCAGCGGCTACCGTTCGCCGCTGGCCGAGAAGTTCGGCCTGCGTGAGGACCCGTGCCGCTACAAGCACCACTCGCGGGCCGTCTGGAACCACATGATCGACCTCAAGACCACCGACGAGGTGTTCAAGCGCACCGGGGCGGACAAGCCGCCGGTGCCGTTCTACGACGGCACCGTCCACCACCTGTTCCCGCGGGGCTGGTCGTGGGTGATCGCGTTCAACAACCACAAGGACTCGAAGAACCCGCTGTGCAGCGTCGGTCTGACCATGGACCCGCGCAAGTACCCGAAGACGCCCGGCATGTCGCCGGAGGAGGACTTCTGGAAGCACATGCAGCGGTTCCCGGGCATGGCCGCGCAGTTCGAGGGCGCTCGGCCGATGCGGGAGTGGGTGGGCACCGACCGGGTGCAGTACTCGTCCAAGACCACCGTCGGCGACCGGTGGGTGCTGCTGGCACACGCCGCCGCGTTCATCGACCCGTTGTTCTCCCGCGGCCTGTCCAACACCTGTGAAGCGGTGAACGTGCTGGCCTGGCGGATCCTGCGGGCGGTCGGCGACGACGACTTCTCGGCCGACCGCTTCGAGGGCGTCGACACCCGCCAGCAGGCGCTGTTCGACGGCAACGACAAGCTGGTGAACGCCGCGTACGCCTCGTTCGAGCACTACTCGCTGTGGACGGCCGTCTTCCGGATCTGGGCGTGGGGCTCGAACGCCGGCACCTTCCGCGCCCACGAGGCGTACCGCCGCTGGCGCTCGACCGGCGACGACAAGCATCTGAACGAGCTGGAAGAGGTGAAGAACCCGGGCCTGCACTGGTCCGACCACGAGGGCTACGGCGAGCTGTTCGAGGACATGGTCAAGCAGTGCGGCGACTTCGAGGCCGGGAAGATCACCGGCGACGAGGCGGCGGACGCCCTCTACGACCACCTCAACCGGGCGCCCTTCGTGCCGGACCACTGGGGCTGGAAGGACCGTCACCTGCGGTTCATCAACCCGACTCCGCTCAAGATCGGCCGAACGATGCTGTGGGCGGCGACCAAGGCGCCGCCGGACGTGCGGCGGCTGATGCTCGGCTTCCTGCGTGAGGCCGGCAAGGAGCAGCTCATGGGCCGGAAGATCTTCTAGGAGACCGAATGACCACCACCGAACGCGACGCCCCGGTGATGTACGACGTCGTGATCCTGGGCAGCCATCTGGCGACCGGCCTGCTCGCCACGGTCCTGGCCAAGCAGGACCTGCGGGTTCTGCTCGTCGGCTCGCCCGACGACACGGTGCTGCCGTCGGGCGACAGCACCGTGCCGTACACGACCGCCGTGCTGCACCTGCTGGCCGAGCGGTTCGACGTGCCGGAGATCGCCTCTTTCGCCGCCTTCGAGGACCTCCCGGAGCCGGTGCGCCGGAGCAGCGGGATCAAGAAGAGCCTCGCGTTCCTGCACCACACCGCGGGCCGCAGGCACGACCCGGCGCACGCGGTGCAGTTCCACGTGCCGGGGGAGCACAGCGAGTGGCACCTGTACCGGCCGGTCGTCGACGAGTACGCCCGGGAGTTGGCCGTCCGGTACGGCGCGTCGGTGCTCGCGGAGAAGGCGTCCACCACCGAGGTCCGGCTGGCGCCCGATGCCGTACACCTGGCCTTCGCCTCGGGAGAGACGGCGAGCGCGCGGTTCGTGGTGGACGCCTGCGGGGAGGAGTCACCGCTGCGGGCGGCGTCCGCCGACGGCGATCCGGGCACGTTGCTGTTGCGGTCCCGGATGATGCACGCCTACCTGCGTGACGTCCGGAAGTTCGAGGAGTGCAGCCGGCTCAGCGACTACCACCGGGCGACGACCTGGTCGCGGGGGACGGTGCACCACCTCTTCGACGGCGGCTGGATCCAGGTGGTGGACTTCCGCAACCACGATGACGCGGCCAACGATCTGTGCAGCGTGACGGTGGGGTTGGACCACGACCGGTTCGGCGATCTACCGGCTGACCCGGACGCCGCGTTCCGGGCGCTGGTGGCGCCATTTCCGAGCCTGGCGGAGCAGTTCGCGTCCGCCACGGCGGAGGGCGGCTGGACCACCTCGGCCCAGTGGCAGCGCCGGGCGGCGCTGACCCACGGGCCGCGGTGGTTCGCCATGGAGCGCTCGGCGTGCCGTACCGACGAGTTCCTGTCCCGGGACGTGACGATGACCGCGGAGGTGGTCCACGCGCTCGGGGCGGCGCTGCCGCGAGCGGTACGCGACGAGCAGGCGGCGGGCGCCGTACTGGCCGAGGCGGCGGCGTTCCAGGACGCCCTGATCGACTTCAACGACCAGATGCTGGCCGCGGCCCGTACGGCCGCCGGCAGCTTCGCGTTGTGGAACGCGTACAGCCGGGTGTGGCTGCTCTGGCAGATCCTGGCCCACCTGTCGCTCAAGCGGGCCACGAACGATGCCCGCGCCGCCGGCACGTGGGAGCCGGTCGAGCGGTTCGCCGACGGTGGGCTGTGGTTCCGCACCCCGGACGGCCTGCGCCAGATGCTGGACTGGTTCTTCGAGGTCTTCGCCCGCGTACGCGACGGTGGGCTGAGGCAGGCCCAGGCGGCTGACATGATCTTCCGCGAGCTGCGCAGAGCCCGTTTCGTGCCGCCGCTGTACCGCTTCGGTGACCCGAATGCGCGGTACTACCACTTCACGATGCCCCGTCGCCTCCTCATGGTGGCGTGGGTCATGACGGTGGCGCCCGCGGACTTCAAGCGGCTGCTGACCAAGGACAACGTCACCGGCCGGCGGGATGACGCGCCGTCGCCGGTGCGGGAGCGGGCGTCGGCGGACGACGGGCGGCTCGCCGCCCACGACGACGGGCTGGCGGACGGCTCGGCTGCCGACGCGCCGGGCGTCACTCAGCCAGGTCGGCGGTGAGGTAATGCTGGATCGTGCGACCCATCATCCGGGCCAGATCGTCGCGGTCGTGCCGGGACAGCTCGGTGCCGTCGATCAGGTAGCGGCACAGGGCCAGGCCGATCACCTGGGACGCGGCGAGCGCCGCCCGCAGTTCGTGCCGGTCGGGGCTGACGCCCTCGGCCAGCGTGCCGAAGAACGCGCGGACGAACTCGTCGCGCATCAGCTCGGCGATCTCGTCGCTGGTCAGCGAGGCGGACAGCCGGGCCCGGTAGGAGATCGTCGTACGGGGGCTGTCCCAGTGCGCGAGCAGGGCGGTCGCGGTGGCCCGGCCCAACCGGCGGCGGCTGCCCCCCAGGAGCTGTTCGGCCAGCTCAACGGGGTTGCCGTCGACCTGCACCGCGTGGCGCAGGAGCTGCTCCTTGGAACCGTAGTAGTGCCGGACGAGCCGCGGGTCGACACCCACGCGCCGGGCGACACTGCGGATGCTCACCCCGGTCAGGCCGCACTCGGAGATCTCCCGCCGGGTGACGTCGAGGATCGCCTGCCGGATGCCGTTGCCACCGTCGAATCCCTGCTGCGTCGTCAAGGCAACCTCTTACGAGTTCCCGTACGCCCGAGCGCACGGCCCGATCAAATGCCTAAGTCTAGACCTTTGAGGATATGTCAGTCCGGTCCGGGTTGCTCCTGCAAGCCGGCAATTCCGCCGCGCCGTCTCACCGCGCGGTCGAGGGGGCAGCGTGGACTTCGCCTGGACGCCTGAACAGCGGGACGCGTACGACGAGGTGCGCGCGAGCGTCGAGGAGACATTCGCGCCGACCGCCGATGCCAGCCGGCTGCACGACCGTGACGCCTGGCGGCATCTCGGCCGGCTGGGGCTGCTCGGCCTCTGCATACCCGCAGAGTACGGCGGGGGTGGGCTGGGCGCTCTGGACACCGCGCTGCGCGTCGAGGCGTTCGGTCGGGGGTGCGCGGACACCGGGCTGGTGTTCGCCGCCAGCGCACACCAGTTCGCGTGCGCGGTGCCGATCGCCGGGTTCGGCACGCCGGAGCTGAAGAAGGGCCTCCTGCCGCGGATCTGTTCGGGCGAGGTGGTGGCCGGCAACGCGATGACCGAGGCGGGCGCGGGCTCCGACGTCTCACGGCTCGCCGTGACGGCGACGGAGACGGCGGACGGGTACCTGCTCAGCGGCGAGAAGACGTTCGTGACCAACGGGCCGGTCGCCGACGTGCTGGTGACCTACGCGACCACCGATCCGACGGCCGGCCACCTCGGTGTCACCGCGTTCGTGCTGGACCGGGACACTCCCGGCCTGACGGTCGGCGAGCCGTTCGACAAGATGGGCCTCGTGTCGGCGCCGGCCGGCCGGGTGTCCTTCCAGGACTGTCCGGTGCCGGCGCACCGGGTGCTCGGTGAGCCGGGCCAGGGCGCGGCCATCTTCCAACATTCCATGCGCTGGGAACGCGCCTGCCTGTTCGCCGGATACGTCGGCCTGCTGGACCGCCTGATCGAGCGCTGCGTCGAGCACGCGAGATCGCGCCGACAGTTCGGCCGACGCATCGGCGACTTCCAGGCGGTGGCGAACCGGATCGTGGAGATGAAACTGCGGACCGAGTCGGCGCGGCTGCTGCTCTACCGCTGCTGCTGGGAGATGGACAACGGCGCCGGTTCGGAGCTCAACGTGGCGTTGTCGAAGCTGGCCGTCTCCGAGGCGGCCGTCGCCAGCGCGCTGGACGCGGTGCGCCTGTTCGGAGGCCTCGGCTATCTGCGCGACGCCGGGATCGAGACCGTGCTCCGCGACGCCGTACCCAGCACCATCTTCTCCGGTACGTCGGACGTCCAGCGGCTGCTGATCGCCCGCGAGCTGGGTCTGTGAGGGCGGCGACCGTGACCAGGGAGGTGCCGACAGTGCGGGACGCGGACCGGTCCGAGACGCCAGACGGCGCGGGCATCCACGGCTACGTGGCCGCGTGGGCTCGGCGTACACCGGACGCGCCGGCGGTGATCGCGGACGACGAGCAGCTCACGTACGCCGAGCTGGCGGCGGCCGCGCGTCGCCTCGCGACCGGGCTGGCGCGCGCAGGGGTGTCCCCGGGTGACCGGGTGGTGCTCTGGTCCGACAAGCGGGCCGCCGCGGTGGCCGTCATGCAGGCGGCGCTCGCGCTGGGCGCGCCGTACGTGCCGGTGTCCGCGGCGAATCCACCCGCCCGCGTGTGGCGCATCGCGGAGGACTGCGCGGCGACTGTCGTCGTGGCGGACGGGCCGGCCGCCGAGCGGGTCGCGCGCGAGGGCGGTGCCCCGGGCGGGCCGCCGCTGGTGACGCTCGACGAATTGGAGCGGCGGGGGGCCGAGGGCGACGCGCCACCAGTGCACCAGCCGGCCCCGGACGACCCCGCGTACATCCTCTACACCTCCGGGTCGACGGGGACCCCGAAGGGTGTCTGCCTGAGCCACCGCAACGCGGCCGCGTTCGTCGAGTGGGCCGGTGACCTGCTCGCGGTGTCGCCAGGGGACCGGCTGGCCAACCACGCCCCGTTCAACTTCGACCTGTCGGTCTTCGACCTGTACGCGGCGTTCCGCGCGGGCGCGTCGGTGCACCTGGTCCCGGCCGAGTTGGCGTACGCGCCGGTCCAGTTGGCCCGATTCGTGCGCGAGGAGGGCATCACCATCTGGTATTCGGTGCCGTCCGCGCTGACGCTGATGATCCGGGACGGCGGGATGCTGGAGGGTCCGCCGCCGCCGGTACTGCGGGCCTGCGTCTTCGCCGGCGAGGTGATGCCGATCCGGTACGTGCACGAGCTGCGTGCCGCCTGGCCGGGCGTACGGCTGCTCAACTGGTACGGGCCCACCGAGACCAACGTGTGTGCGTCGTACGAGGTGACCGACGCCGACACCGGGCGGGACCGTCCGCTGCCGATCGGCCGCCCGGCCAGCGGCGCGGTGCTGACCCTGGACCCGCCGGCGTCCACCGGCGTCGACGGTGACGGTGGCGGCGACGTCCCGGAGGGCGAGATCGTGGCCGACGGGCCCACGGTGATGCTCGGATACTGGGGCCGGGAGCCGCAGCGTGGGCCGTACCGCACGGGTGATCTCGGGCGGCTGGCATCCGACGGCACTCTCGAATATCTGGGCCGACGCGACGACATGGCCAAGGTGCGCGGCAACCGGGTGGAGCCCGGCGAGATCGAGGCCGTCCTCGCCGCGCACCCGGACGTCGCGGCGGCCGCGGTGGTCGTCGCCGGCGTCGGGCTGGCCGCGCGGCTGCACGCGGTCGTGGTGCCGGCGGGCGACCGCCGCCCCGGCCTGCTGGAAATCAAGCGTTGGTGCGCGGGACAACTGCCGACCTACATGATCGTCGACTCCGTCCAGGCGGCCACGAGCCTACCGCTCACCCCGAACGGAAAGACCGATCGAGCCGCGCTTCTGGCGGCGATCGAAGGAGGTGGACCATTACTGGCACCGAACTAGTCAACGTGGAGCCGAGTGCGTTCCTAGCGATCATGGGCTCGCTGGCCAGCGGCGTCAGCGTGGTGACCGCGCTCGACGCGTCCGGTCGGCCGCACGGCCTGACCTCGTCGTCGGTGTGCAGCGTCTCCAAGAACCCACCGCTGCTGCTGTTCTGCGTGCGGCAGGTGAGTTCCACCCTGGACGCCATCCGGGAGACCGGCGGATTCGCCGTCAACTTCCTCGACGCGGACGGCCACGAGGTCTCCGACCTGTTCGCCAGCTACAACAGCGACAAGTTCGCGAACGTGGCCTGGCGTCCCGGCGACGTCGCCGGCATGCCGCGGCTGGAACCCACCGTCGCCTTCACCGAGTGCGCGCTGCACGACGTGATCGCCGCCGGTGACCACGTCATCGTGCTCGGCCGCCTCGTCGGCGGCGCGACGACGCCGGACCGATTCCCGCTGGGGTATTGGCGCGGGACGTACGTCCGGGTCGCTCAACCCCATTACCGACGAGAGGAGCGCAACGGGCAGCGCCCCAGCGATCCTTCCCAGCCAATCCATCTCGAGTAGGGAAACAGAGTGGACAAGAACCAACCAGCGACCCACAGCACCGTATGGACATGGATAGCGGCCCTGGTCGCGGTGTTCATGGTCGCGATCGACACCCTCGTCGTCACGACGACGCTACCGGTCATCCGGACCGAGCTCAGTGCGAGCCTTGAAGATCTTGAATGGATCGTCAACGCCTACACGCTCACATTCGCCGTCTTTCTGTTGACCGGCGCGGCGCTCGGTGACCGCTTCGGCCGACGGAAGGTCTTCACCATCGCGTTGCTGGTCTTCACCCTCGCGTCTGCGCTGGCGGGCCTCGCCGACAACATCGAATTCCTCATCGCCGCACGTGCGGTGCAGGGCCTGGGTGCCGCTGTCGTCCTCCCGCTCACCCTCACCCTGTTGGCCAGCGTGGTGCCGGCACGCCAGCGCGGCCACGCGTTCGGGCTGTGGGGCGCGATGGTGGGTCTCGGTATCGCCCTCGGGCCGGTCATCGGCGGTGCGGTGACCGAAGCCTGGTCGTGGCAGTGGATCTTCTGGGTGAACGTGCCCATCGGTCTGCTGCTGTTGCCGGTGATGACGCGCGTCCGCGAGAGCCGCGGCGGCTACGGTCGCCTGGACCCGGTGGGCGTCGTCCTGATCACCGCCGGCATGCTCGGCATCGTGTCCAGCCTCGTGCGGGGCAACAGCGCAGGCTGGGACAGCCCTTCCGTCCTGGCGGGGTTCATCGTCGGCGGAATCCTCGTGCTCGTGTTCATCTTCTGGCAGTCGCGGGCACGTACGCCGATGGTGCCGCTGTCGTTGTTCCGTAGCCGAGGCTTCAGCCTCACCATGGTGGCGACGATCATCATGCCGTTCGGTGTCTTCGGGGCCGTCTTCCTCGGTACCCAGTACCTGCAGAGCATCCTTGGCTACTCGCCACTGGAGGCAGGCCTGCGCACGTTGCCGTGGACGGCCATGCCGATGATCGCGGCCCCGATCTCCGGCATCCTGACCGACAAGATCGGCGGCAAGCCGCTGGTGATCCTGGGCCTGACGATGCAGGCGATCGGCGTGGGCTGGATCGGCTCGGTCGTCGACGACCTGACGTACTCGAAGCTGGTGGTGCCGTTCGTGATCACCGGCCTCGGCCTGGGCATCTTCCTCGCGCCGATCGGTCGGTTGGCCTTCGGCTTCGCGCCCGCCGAGCTGGAGGGCGTCGCCTCCGGTGTCTCCAACGCGATCCGCCAGACCGGCACCGTGATGGGTGTTTCGGTGGGCGGCGCGATCCTCGGCGCGAACGGCGGCTACGAGTCGGTGGCCACGTTCGTCAACGGTCTGCAGGAGGCCCACCTGGTGGCTGCCTGTGCGCTCGCCGCGGGCGCGCTGATCGCGCTGTTCATCCCGCACCTGCGCACACAGGGGCACGGTCACGCCGTCGAGGAGGAGGAAGAGGTCCTCGCAGCGGGCGCCCCGACCTGAGTGGTCCTACCGGATCGAGGCCCCGACCCCCACGGTCGGGGCCTCGACCGCGCCCGTTGAGGGTGGTGCCTGCGGCGAGTTGAGCGATGAGCGGGCGGTGGGCCACAGGCGCGGCGCCGACGTGGCCGGGACGCGGGCGCCCGTCGATGCCGGATGGAGGCTTGGGCGGGTGTCGGCGTCGTGTCGAGCGGTCCGGGGGTGGGCCGCCGGCACCCGGTGTCGGAATGCTGGCAGGCCTTACGAAGGACGAATCCGGGTGCCGCGCGAGAGGTGTGACGGCACCGGTCGGGGCGCGTCCGGGCGGCGGCGCCGGGGTGTGATGTGCGCGGTACGTCGGGCTCGATATCGCGTTGTCCCACGTCAACGCGACCGTCGTGCCGCAGCCGATTGCCGTGCTGGGATTCGTGTACGACACATCGGCCTCGGCGCGCCATGCCCGATGAGACCTATTCCGGCCGGAACGGTCCGCAACCCGACCGTGCCGCGCCATGGCCTACCCAATTAGGGGGGGGACAGCGAGGCCCTCGACAGGATAACATCCATCGATGAACTGGCGGTACGCTAATGGGGGATGGGGCCACCAGGGATATGAAAGCATCAGCGCTAGCTGTTACGGATGTCCAGGTACTCTTCTACGAGCCGGAAGGGCTGTTATTGACAGCGGGATTATTGCCGGCGGATGTAGGTGGGCGCGAGTATCGCGTAATGTTTCAATTGAGTTACCTGGGCAGTGGTGAGATTACGGCGCACGTCGGCTTCGAGCAGTGCGATGGCACTGACAAGACGGCACCCGAGTTCGTCACAGTGGAATTGTTGGGAGCGGCACGACACCGCATGCCCATCATCTGGACGGCCTCGGCGTCGGTGCGCGCGGAGCAGGTGAACTGCCGGCTCATCATCTGGGGGGAACCGGCCGGGGACGACCTCTTGCGAGGCGAGTTGATCGCAGAGGTCTCCGGTCGGCTACCGGTGTTGACCGCCAGTTGCCAGGCATCCGTGACGCAGGCGGAGTTGCCGACCCGGGAGCGGGTGTCCTAGAAGGCTGGTCGCCCCCCGTCGTGCGGCGGGGGGTGGACAGCCCTCGGGGATGACGGCATCGCACTCCCTTCGCGGGTCGGCGGCTCGGTGGATCGGCCGCACCTCGGGTGGTCTGGTGATCGGGTCACATCTGCGGTGAGCTGGCACCCTTCCATGGACGTAGCCGGGGAATCCACGCTGGAACCGCGGCGCGGTAGGTGTCGTACTCGGAGCCGTACCGTCGGCGCAGACCGGGTTCCTCGTAGAACCGGACGAACGCTGCCTGGATGAGGGCGATGGCCAACCCGTACCACAGCAGCGCCGCCTGGCCGAAGATCAGCGCCTGGCCGAGGATGGCCGTCACCACCGCGACGTACATCGGGTTGCGGACGAACCGGTAGGGCCCGCCGATCACCAGATGCTCGGTCGGCGCCACCGGGGCCGGAGTGCCCAGGCCCTCCACGACGAACCGCACGAACGACTGAAGAAGAAACGCCACCGCGGCAACCAGCATCAGTGCGCCGAGGACTCGCACCGGCTGGTAGAAGGCGAACGGTGTTTCGACCTCCCAGTCCGATATCCACCATGGACCGAGGCCCGCGACCACGCCCGGTGCGGCGCAAAAGAAGACAAGACTCCCGACGACCGCCCGTGTTCGTAGCACTGCGCCATGCTACGGCGGGTGCGGGGCACCGTGTCAAGGCATCGTTACGTACTGTTGTTGTTGCCTCGCCGCAGATCCTCCGTATTTCCGCACGTAGGAAGGCGATACTATGTCCTTTGCCCCCATACGATGAATAGGGCATGCGATGAACTGGGAAAGGTGAACTTGTGGGCGCGGAGGTGTCCCCGAACGGTGCTCCACGACGACGGACGGGGCGACGTGTCGGGCCGACGGTGAGCCATCAGCTCATCCTCGAGATCGCTCGTGGCCAGTTTGCCGAGCGCGGCTACGAGGGCACCACGGTGCGTACCATCGCCCAGGAGGCGGGGGTGGACAGCGCGCTGGTGCACCACTTCTTCCTCACCAAGGAGGGCCTGTTCGAGGCCGCGGTGCGTGGTGCCCTGCAGCCACCCGACCTGGTGGAGCGGGCGATGAAGGGCCCGCGCGGCCAGGTTGGCCGGCGCACCGTCGAGCTGTTCTTCAGCCACTGGGACGAGCCGGACACGGCGGCGCGGCTCGGCGGCATCCTGCGGTCGATGACGGCCAACGACATGGCGGCGGACGCCGTCCGCAACTTCCTCGGCGACCAGGTGATCCTGCCGCTGACCCGGGCGCTGGGTCACACCCAGCCGGAGCTGCGGGCCGCCATGGTCGGCTCGCATCTGATCGGTCTCGCCACCACCCGGTACGTCTTCCGCGTACCGGCGATCGCCGAGCTCACCGCCGCCGCTCTGGCCGCGGGTACGGGCAAGGCGATCCAGACCTACCTCACCGGCGTCCTGGCCTGATCCGCCCGCTCTGAACTGGCACGACAATCGTCGTGCCACTGGCCGGCGTCGATCCTTGCGCAGCATCCCCCTTGACGAACCCGTCCGGGCTTCTAGAATTCACCGAGTAGGGATGTCATCAGAGGGGGAAAGCCGCCGGATTTCGCGGCCTCCCGGGTGACAGCTCAACGGGGGAGACCACGTCCGGCGACCTGGGAGGGGTTTGTGCCGACAGACCAACGCGACGAGATACTCGGCCAACTGATGGTGTACGTGCGCCACGAGCTGATCGGCGACCAGGACGAGGGGGTCACCGGAGTCGACCTGCGCCCCGACTCGCCGCTGCTGGAGTGGGGCGTCCTGAACTCGCTGAACACGGCTCGGCTCATCGCGTTCGTCCGGGCGGAGCTCGACGTCGACGTGCCGCCCTCGCACATCACGGGACGACACTTCCGCAGTCTCGACACCATCACCGACCTGATCCTGTCGTTGCCCCGCGCCTGACAGGCCTGCCGAGGAGGCGCCATGAACACCAAGCCAGCAGAGTGGGACATCGGCATCATCGGAGGCGGGCCCGCCGGGTCGACGGCCGCCGCCTACCTGGCCAAGGCGGGGCTGTCCGTCGTGGTCTTCGAGAGCGCGCACTTCCCCCGCGAACACGTGGGTGAGTCGTTGGTACCGGCGACCACGCCGGTGCTGTTGGAGACCGGGGCGATGGCCGCCGTCGAGGCAGCCGGCTTCCCCCGCAAGTTCGGCGCGGCGTGGACGTCGGCCGAGTCGCGGCCCGTGAGCCACATGGGCTTCTCCAACCTCACCCACGACTTCCGGCTCGCGGAGGTCATGTTCAACGAGCGGGACCAGGCCGGCGTCGACCGGGATTACACCTTCCACGTCGACCGGGGCAAGTTCGACCAGATCCTGCTGGAGAACGCGGCGAGTCTCGGCGCGGAGGTCCACCACGGCGTACGGGTCAACCGCGTCGACTTCGACGGCGAGCATCCCGTCATCCACACGCGCTCCGACGAGGGGCAGCGCGAGGTGTCGGTGCGGATGGTGGTCGACGCCAGCGGCCGGAGCACCACCCTGGGCAGCCAGCTCAAGGTGAAGGTGGCCGACTCGGTCTTCAACCAGTACGCGATCCACACCTGGTTCGACGGCTTCGACCGGCAGGCGTTGTCGGCGGAGCAGTCGAAGTCCGACTTCATCTTCATCCACTTCCTGCCGCTGACCGACACCTGGGTCTGGCAGATCCCCATCACCGAGACGATCACGTCGATCGGCGTCGTCACCCAGAAGAGCCGGTTCGCCGAGGCGGCCCGGGAGGATCTCGAGGCGTTCTTCTGGGAGTGCGTGGGCAGCCGGCCCGAGCTGGAGGCGGCCCTGCGCAGCTCGGAGCAGGTGCGGCCGTTCAAGGCCGAGGGCGACTACAGCTACGCGATGAAGCAGATCTGCGGGGACAACTTCGTCATGATCGGCGACGCCGCCCGCTTCGTCGATCCCATCTTCTCCACCGGTGTCAGCATCGCCCTCAACAGCGCCCGGTTGGCCTGCAACGACATCATCGCGGCGGCCGAGGCGGGCGACTTCAAGCGCGAGCGGTTCGCCACCTACGAGATGCTGCTGCGGCGCGGTGTACGCAACTGGTACGAGTTCATCTCGGTCTACTACCGGCTCAACATCTTGTTCACCGCGTTCGTCCAGGACCCGCGGTATCGACTCGACGTGCTGAAGATGTTGCAGGGCAACATGTACGACGAGGCCGAGCCCAAGGCGCTCGTCGAGATGCGGAACACCATCCGGGCCGTCGAGCAGGACCCCGAACATCTCTGGCATCCGTATCTCGGTGAGCTGTCGGCTCCGACGGCGGCTCCCATCTTCTGATTCACAAGGGGGGCCGTGCGGCCCCGGTAGGGGGACATCAGTGAGCGTGGGCAGCAGTGTGTTCAGTGACCTGGCCGTGCACCACGTCGAATTCCACGTGACCGACGCGGTCTGGGCGGCACGCGAGCTTGCCGCACAGTACGGCTTCGCCGTCGTCGGCTCGCGCAGCGTCGAGGACCACGTGTCGGTGGCGCTGCGGCAGGGTTCGACAGTTCTCGTGGTCACCGAAGGGCTCGTCGACGCGCACCCGGCCAGCCTGTACGTGCAACAGCACGGCGACGGCGTCGCCGACCTGGCGATGCGTACCCCGGACGCGAGGGCGGCGTTCGAGGTCGCGGTGTCCCGCGGCGCGCGGGCGGTGGCCGAACCGGCCGTGCGCGAGGGGTTCGTCACCGCCACTGTCGGCGGCTTCGGCGACGTGACGCACACGTTCGTCCAACCACCCGAGGAGTCGGCCGGGCTGGTACTGCCCGGCCTGACTCCCGGTCTTCCGGGCGGTCACCTGCCGGAGTCGGGCCCGACGCCGGGACTGGGCGTGGTCGACCACCTCGCCGTCTGTCTCGAGGCGGGCACCCTCGACCCGACGGTGGACTTCTACCGCACGGTGCTGGATTTCGACGTGACCTTCGAGGAGCACATCCTGGTGGGCAGCCAGGCGATGTTCTCCAAGGTGGTGCAGAGCCCGTCCCGGCTGGTCACGCTCACGCTCATCGAGCCGGACGCCTCGGCGGCCGCCGGCCAGATCGACGACTTCCTCAAGGGGCACGGTGGCCCCGGCGTGCAACACGTGGCGATGTGCTCCACCGACATCGTCTCGGCGATCTCGGCGCTGACCGATCGCGGCGTGGAATTCCTGCGGACGCCGGAGACGTACTACGACCTGCTCGGCCAGCGACTGGATCTCGCCAGGTACGACGTGGACCAGCTGCGGTCCCGCAACATCCTCGTCGACGAGGACCACGACGGGCAGCTGTTCCAGATCTTCGCCAGGTCCACCCATCCGCGCCGGACGTTCTTCTTCGAGGTCATCGAGCGGCTGGGTGCGCGCACCTTCGGCAGCGGAAACATCCGGGCGCTGTACGAGGCGGTCGAGGCGGAGCGGACCAAGACCCACGACGTCCTGTGACCACCATCGCGGATCGGGCAACCGACCTGGCCGCCCTGCTCTGCCTCGACGACGTGGCGGTGGCGGCGCGGCGGGTGCTGGCCGAGCCGGTCTGGGACTACGTGGCCGGGGGCAGCGGCACCGAGTCGACGTTGCGGGACAACCGGGACGCGTTCGACCGCGTGCACCTGGTGCCGCGGGTGCTGGCGGGCACGGACGCCTACGACCTCGGCACGGAGTTGCTGGGCACCCCGATGGGTCTGCCCGTCGGGGTGGCGCCGATGGCCTACCAGCGGCTCCTGCATCCGGACGGCGAGGTGGCGCTCGCCGAGGCGGCCCGGGACGAGGGCGCGGTGTTCGTGGCCAGCATGCTCAGCAGCGAGCCGATCGAGCGGATCGCCGCCACCCAGGCGGCGGTCTGGATGCAGCTCTACTGGTTGCGCGACCGCGGGTTGGTCGCCGACCTGGTGACCCGGGCCGAGGCCGCTGGTTGCCGGGCTCTCATGCTGACTGTCGACGTGCCGCGGATGGGCCGGCGTCTGCGGGACATGCGATCCGGCTTCACGCTGCCCGACGACGTGGTGGCCGCCAATCTGCCGCCGGCCGTCGGCGCGGCCGCGCACTCCGGCGGCGCGCACAGTTCGGCGCTGATGGTGCACACCGGTCTCGCGTTCGACCCGAAGCTGTCCTGGCGGGACCTGGACTGGCTGCGTCGACGGACGCGTCTGCCGATCGTCGTGAAGGGCGTCCTGCATCCGGACGACGCGGTGCGTGCGGCGGACCTGGGAGTCGACGGGGTCGTGGTGTCCAACCACGGTGGCCGTCAGCTCGACGGCGCGGTGCCCAGCATCGCGGCGCTGGAGCCGGTGGTGGCGGCCGTGGCCGACCGGTGTGCGGTCCTGGTGGACAGCGGCGTCCGTAGCGGTGTGGACGTGGCACGGGCGCTGGCCCTCGGCGCATCCGCCGTGCTGGTGGGCCGGCCCGCGCTCTGGGGGCTGGCCGTGGGCGGCCGGGCCGGCGCCCGCCGGGTGCTGTCGTTGCTGCGGACCGAGTTGGAGGATGCGATGGCGATGATGGGCTGCGCCGACCTGCGGGCGCTGGGCCACGGCACCACGGTGGCCGCCAGCGGTTCCGGGTCGACGGTGCGGGGCCGATCGTCCGGTGACACCCTCGCGGGGTGGTCGCCGTGACGGGCGTGTCGGCGACGACCACCGTGGGGGCCCGCGCGCCGATCGCGCTGGCCGACCTGCACGGTTCGCTGGCCGATCCGGTGCTCGACTCGATGACCTTCCTCAACGAGATCGCCGGCCGGTTCCCGGATGCGGTGTCCTTCGCGGCGGGCCGGCCGTACGAGGAGTTCTTCGAGGTCGAGGCGGTGCACCGCTATCTGCGCCGCTACTGCGACCACCTGCGCGCCGAGCACGGAATGAGTGAGCGTCAGGTCAATCGCGTCCTGCTGCAGTACGGGCGGACCAAGGGCATCGTGCACGACCTGGTGGCCACCAACCTGTCGGTCGACGAGGGGATGGACGTCGACCCGGAGGCCGTCGTGGTGACGGTGGGCGCGCAGGAGGGGATGTTCCTCGTCCTGCGGGCGTTGCGCACCGATCCGCGTGACGTGCTGCTGGCGGTCTCGCCCAACTACGTGGGAATTCGGGGGGCCGCGTCGCTCGTCGACATGACCACGTTGCCGGTGCGGGACGGTGCACGGGGCATCGATCTGGCCGACCTCGCCCGGGTGGTGCGCTCCGCCCGGGCGGCGGGGCAGCGCCCTCGCGCGCTGTACCTGGTGCCCGACTTCGCCAATCCGGCCGGGGCGAGCCTGGACACCGACACCCGGGTCGCGGTGCTACGCGCGGCCGCCGAACACGACCTGCTGATCATCGAGGACAACCCGTACGGGCTGTTCCACGCGGGCGGCGAGCGCCCGGCCACGCTCAAGGCCATGGACGACGAGCGTCGTGTCGTCTATCTCGGCTCGTTCGCCAAGACCGGCATGCCCGGCGCCCGGGTGGGTTACGTGGTCGCCGACCAGCCGGTGGCCGGACCCACGGGAACGGGCCTGCTGGCGGACGAGCTATCCAAGATCAAGAGCATGGTGACCGTCAACACCTCACCGCTGGCGCAGGCGGTCATCGCCGGCAAGTTGCTGGAGCACGACTGCAGTCTCGTACGCGCCAACGAGCGCGAGGCCCACGCGTACCGGCGCAATCTGCGGCACGTGCTGGACGGCCTGGCCGCGCGCTTCGGGCAGGGTGCCGGCGTCTCCTGGAACACCCCCGGTGGCGGCTTCTTCGTCGTCGTGACGGTGCCGCTCGTGGTGGACGACGCGCTCCTGGAGCGCTCCGCCCGCGACTTCGGTGTGTTGTGGACGCCGATGCACCACTTCTATGCCGACGGGGGCGGACGTCATCAACTCCGCCTGTCGGTCAGCCTTCTGCAGCCACCGCAGATCGAGCAGGGGCTCGACCGATTGGCGGCCCTGATCACGGAGGTGCGGCCGGTATGAACTCACCCATCATGCCGCTGGCTGGCGGACAGGTCGTGATCCTGCTCGTCCAGATCGCGTCTCTGCTCCTGCTCGGCCTCGGCCTGGGCCGGTTGGTGGCGCGGTTCGGCCTGCCGCCGATCGTCGGCGAGCTGATGGCCGGCGTGGTGCTCGGGCCGTCGCTGCTGGGCCACGCGGCACCGGCGGTGCACGACTGGCTGTTCCCCGCCGACCCGGCGCAGATGCACCTGCTGGACGCGGTCGCCCAGGTCGGCGTGCTGCTGCTGGTGGGGGTGGCCGGCATCGAGCTGGACACCCGGATCATCCGCCGTCGCGGTACGACGGCCCTCCGGGTCAGCCTCGGCGGCCTGCTCATACCGATCGGCTTCGGCATCCTCATCGGCTACCTGGCTCCGGCCGTCCTGGTGCCGGACACCACCGAACGCCCGGTGTTCGCGTTGTTCCTCGCCGTCGCCATGTGCGTGACGGCGATCCCCGTGATCGCCAAGACGCTGTCGGACATGAAGCTGATCCACCGCGACGTCGGGCAGCTGATCATGACGTCTGGCATGGTCGACGACGCGGTGGGCTGGTTCCTGCTGTCGGTCGTGTCGGCCATGGCGACCGTCGGCGTACGCGCCGGCCAGGTCGCGTTGTCGCTGCTGCTGCTGGTCGCCTTCGTGGTCGCCGCGATCGTCGTCGGCCGGCCACTGGTACGCGGCGCGCTACGGATGGCCGGCCGCTCCGCGGAGACCGGGCCGACCATCGTCACCGCCGTGGTGATCGTCCTGGCCGGCGCGGCGATCACCCAGTCCCTGCACATGGAGGCGGTGTTCGGCGCGTTCGTCGCCGGCATTCTCATCGGGCAGGCGGTCCGGGAGCGGCGGGCGGTGCTGGCACCCCTGCGGACCATCGTGCTCACCGTGCTGGCGCCGATCTTCCTGGCCTCCGCCGGTCTGCGGATGGACCTCGGCGTGCTGCTCGACCGGGACGTCGCGCTGGCCGCGTTCGTGGTGCTGGCGGCGGCGATCCTCGGCAAGTTCACGGGCGCCTACCTCGGTGCGCGGTCCAGTCGGCTCGGCCACTGGGAGTCTCTGGCCGTCGGCGCGGGCATGAACGCGCGGGGCGTGGTCGAGATCGTCGTCGCGATGGTGGGGCTGCGGCTCGGTGTCCTGGACATCGCGACCTTCACCATCATCGCGCTCGTCGCGATCGTCACGTCGATGATGGCGCCCCCACTGCTGCGCCTGGCGATGTCCCGGGTGGCGCACAGCGCCGACGAACTCCTTCGCAAGGCCGACCACGAGGAGCAGTGGTCGACCGGCCCGGTCGTACGGCCGGCGGGGACGGGCGCTCCACCGGCCGCGTAGCGGGTCGACCCAGCGGGATCAACCCAGGACGCCGGCGGGGCCGATCGTGTCGGCCTCGTCGGCGTCGTGCAGTGCCAGGATGGCGTCGGCCGCGTTCGCCGGCCCGTCGGTGGCCTCGTACCAGCGCTGGACCTGCTGAGCCGCCTCGCGGTAGGACCGGTCGGCCAGCATCTCCGCGACGAGCGGGGCCAGCCTCGCGCCGACGTGCCTCGGGGCCAGCAGCCGCGCCGCGCCGATCCGTTCCAGCAGCGCGAGGTTCAGGTCCTGCTCGGGTTGGAGCGGGAATCCGAGTACCGGTGTGCCACCGGCCATCGCTGTCTGCACGCTGCCCTGACCGCCGGCGGTGACCGCCAGGTCCACCTCCGGCATGATCAGGTGGCTCGGCAGCACGCCGCCGACCATGACCCGGTCGCCGGCCATGTCGTGCAGGTCGTGGTGGGTGCCCGCGACCAGCACGCGCACCGGCAGCGCGGCGATGGTCGTCACCACGCGCCGCACGAAGCCGACCTCGGCCGAGTTGACCGCCACGTAGACGACCGGGCCGGGCTCGGCGAGGAAACGGGCGACCCGCTCCGGCAGCGGCAGGTCCAGTCGAGCGTAGAGCGGCCCGACGCAGCGCAGCCGCGTGCTGGCGCGGTAACCGGAACGGCCGTTCGGCCGCCAGTCGGCCACGTCCGTCGCGGACACGCCCAGCACCTCCGGCACCTCCGGTATGAGCGCCAGGTCGCCGAGGACGAGCGCGGCGAGGCTGGGCACGCGCGGAACGCCCAGGTCGGCGGCCAGCCGGTTGAACCCGCCGCAGTAGAAACCGACCCGGGGTGGCAGCGAGTTCGACAACCACCGCAGCGCCGACGCCGGCAGCAGGCCGAAGTGAGCCTGGCTGGGGGCCGGCAGCATCCCGCGCTCGAACAGCGGCGGCACCCAACTGCCGGCGTGCTCGGTGACCAGCGACGCGCCGGCCAGCCGGGTGGACAGCAGGGTGGTCAGGGTGAAGCCGGTGACCACGGTCCGGATGTCGTGTCGACGGAAGTACTCGGTCTCCGCGGTGACGTAGTCGCGCATCTCCCGGTCGGTGTACATGCTCTGACCGACGTACCCCATGCCGATCTCGTCGCGGATGAACCGCTCGCACCGCTGTGGCGTCATGCGCTCACCGACGATGTCGTACGGGACGCCGACGTCGCGGAGCACGTGCTCGTAGGTGCCGCCGTGCGTCGCGATGCGGGCGGTCACCCCGCGCTGGCGGAGCGCCCGGTAGATCTCCAGCATGCGGGAGGTGGCGGACAGGAAGCCGCAGTGCGGCATGAGGCAGATCATGCGGTCGTCGATTCCGGGAGCGCACCGGCCTCCGAAGACGGGCCGGCGGTGCGGGCCACCGCGCGTACCTCGTCCAGCACCCGGGCGACCGGTACGTCCGCCCGCTGCGCGACCGCCAGGGCGTCGTCGTACTCCGGCTGGACACTGACCAGGTGGTCACCGAGGTAACCGCGTTTGACCCGTACGGCCGTGTCGCCGTACGGCAGGGCGATCTGGTCGCGGCGCAGCCGGCGACGCTGCACGGTGGACACCCGCACGCCGAGTGTGCCCGTGCGGGTGAACACCAGCCGGCAGACCAGGTCGAGCTGCGCCGGTGCGACCAGGACGCTGAGCAGTTGCCCCGGCCGCCCCTTGCGCATCAGCACCGGAGTGCACCAGGCGTCCGCCGCGCCCACGGCCCGCAACTGCTCCAGCAGGTCCGGCCAGACCCGCGGGTCCACGTCGTCGATTGTCGTGTCGATCCGGTGCAGCGGCTCGCCCTGCCAGGGCGTGCCGTCGGAATCCCGACTGGCGGACGTGCCCACCAGCACGCGCAGGATGTTCGGGTGGCCGGCGGGGTCCCTGGTGCCGGCGCCGACGCCGACCGCGTGGGGCACCAGCGCCGGCGGCGGCCCCCAACCGGTGGCGAGGGTGGCGAGCAGGGCGGCGCCCGACGGCGTGCACAGCTCCATCGTGGCCGGGTGGGCGGCGATGGGGGCGCCCGCCGCGGTGAGGATCTCCAGGACGGCCGGCACGGGCACCGGCATCGGGCCGTGGTCGGTGCGGACCACGCCGGAGCCCACGGCGACCGGACCGACGACCCGGGTTGGCGCGTCGAGCAGCCCCAGGTCGGCGAGCGCGAGGGCGCAACCGACCAGGTCGACCACCGCGTCGAGGGCGCCGACCTCGTGGAAGTGGATGTCCGCCAGGGGTACGCCGTGCACCCGCGCCTCGGCTCGGGCCAACGTGGTGAAGGCGGCGACGGCGAACGCGTGCACCGCAGGCGGGAGTGCGGCGCGGGTGATGATGGCGGTCACCGCGGCCAGGTCGCGGTGGGTGCCGCTGTCCGGCGCGGTGACGATCAGGTGGGCGGCGCGCAGGCCGTGCCGGCGTACGCTCTCCAGCTTCAGTGCCACCGGCTCGACCGCGAGTCGCGCCACGCCCTGCTCCACGACGGACAGGCTCGCGCCCGCGTCCAGCAGCGCCGCGAGCAGCATGTCGCCGGCCGCGCCGTTGCTGGGGTCGACCCACAGGGCGGTCGCCGGTGCGGTCGTCGTGCTCTCCTCGGCCATCGTCCGCGGCTCAGCCATTCGTGTCTGCGCAGCTCGGCGTGCGGCGGGCGATCCTGGCGGCGGCGACGCCAGCGCCGAAGCCGTTGTCCACGTTGACGGTCAGCACGCCCGGCGCGCACGAGTTCAGCATGGCGAGCCACGCCGTGAGGCCGTCGAGGTGCCAGCCGTAACCGACGCTGGTGGGCACCGCGATGAGCGGACTGCCGACGAGTCCACCCAGGACCGACGGCAGCGCGGCCTCCATCCCGGCGATGGCCACCACCACGTCGGCGCGGGCGATGCGGTCCCGCTCGGCCAGCAGTCGGTGCAGGCCGGCCACACCCACGTCCACCACGAGGTCCGCTCGGGCGCCGAAGACGGCGACGGTGGCCGCGCACTCGCGGGCGACCGGCAGGTCGCTCGTGCCGCCGCAGGCGATGGCGACCGTTCCCACGGCTGTCCGGGCCGGGCCCACGACCGCGGTACGGCTCACCGGGTCCACCGCGTCGGCGCCGAACTCGTCGACACACCGGGCCATCGCGGCGTCGGCGAGCCGGGTGGCGAGGATCGGCGTGTCCGGGTGGGCGAGGCGTAACGCGTGCATCGCTCCGGTCACCTGTTCAGGGGTTTTGCCCGCGCCGTACACCACCTCGGGGTCGCCGGTGCGCGACAGACGGTCCACGTCCATCCGTGCGAATCCTAGGTCGATGAATTCCGGTGCGGACACCTCACGCTCCTTCCAGTACTGTCGAGCTGTGAGACCTGATGATTGGGCCTGGGGGGCCGCGGATCAGCTCGTCGCGGAATTCACACGATACGGCAAGACGCTCGTCGCTTTCTCCGGTGGCGTGGACTCGAGCGTCGCCCTGGCGGCGGCGGTGCGGGCCCTGGCGCCGGCCGATGTCGCTGCGGTGACGGCGGTTTCGGCCGCGGTGCCCGCCGCGGAGGTGACCGCCGCCCGCGACTTCTGCGCCCGGCTCGGCGTGGCGCACCACGTGCTCGGCACGCGCGAGTTGGAGGTCGAGGGTTACCGCGAGAACGGCCCCCGCCGCTGCTACTTCTGCAAGAGCACACTCGTCGACACGGTGCGCGAGCTGGCCGACCGGCTCGGCTTCGCGACCGTGGTGACCGGCACCAACGCCTCGGACGTGGCGGCCGGCTTCCGCCCCGGGATCGCCGCGGCCGCCGAGCGTGCGGCCCGCACGCCGCTGGCGGACCTCGGGTTGGACAAACCGGCGGTACGCGCGATAGCCGGGCTCTGGGAGCTCGACACGGCCGCCAAGCCGGCAGCCGCCTGCCTGGCCAGCCGCATCGCGTACGGCGTGCCCATCTCGCCGGCCCGACTGGCCCGGGTGGAGCTGGCCGAGCTGGCCGCGCACCGCGTGCTGGACCCGCACGGGGTGGTCGACCTGCGGGTCCGTGACCTGGGCGACGGCGTCCGTCTGGAGGTCGACGCGCCCGTCGTGGAGCGGGCCCGCTCCGACCAGCGGCTCGCGGCGGCGATCCGCGCGGCCGGGTTTCCCGACGTGCCGCTCACCGTGGAGGCGTTCCGCTCCGGATCGATGAACGAGCTGCTCGCCGACCCGGATCGTTGGCGCTGACGGAGGGCGCGGTTTTTCCCCGAATCGGTGGGCTGACGCGCGGCCCGAATGACGCTATCCTCATCTGGTGAATTACAACCCGGGTGACCGACCCGCCACGCCGAACTGGTCTCTCGACGGTGCTCACGTCCTGCTCACCGGTGTCACCGGGTTCCTGGGGCAGGCATCGCTGGAGCGGCTGCTCGCCGACCATCCCAACACCCGGGTGACGGTCCTGGTGCGCGGGCGCGGCGCGACGTCGGGCGCCGACCGCGTCGCCGGGTTGGCGCGCAAGCCGGTGTTCCGCACGCTGCGTCGCCGGATCGGCGGACCGGCGCTCGCGCAGTTGCTGGCCGAGCGGGTCAGCGTTCTCGAGGGTGACCTCACCGACTCGGTTCCGGCGCTGCCCGACGACCTGACCGCCGTCCTGCACTGTGCGTCCACCGTGTCCTTCGACCCGCCGATCGACGACGCGTTCCAGGTCAACGTCGGCGGCCTGGTCAACCTCTACGACGCGGTGGTCGCGCTGCCGCGACGTCCGCACGTGGTCCACGTCTCCACGGCGTACGTGGCCGGCGCCCGCAAGGGCGTGGTGCCCGAGGCTCCGCTGGACCACGACGTCGACTGGCAGGCCGAGCTGACCGCCGCGCTGGCCGCCCGCGCCGAGGTGGAGCGCGCTTCCCGCCGCCCCGAGGCGCTGCGCGCGCTGTTGGCCGAGGCCCGCGCCGAGCACGGCAAGGCGGGCCCGCAGGCGACGGCGCGGGCCGCCGAGGAGGCGCGGCGTCGCAAGGTGACCGAGCGGCTGGTCGACTACGGCCGACTGCGGGCGCACAGCGTCGGCTGGCCGGACGTCTACACGTTCACCAAGGCCCTGGGGGAGCGGGTCGCCGAGCAGTACGCCCGCGACGAGGGATTGCGCCTCTCCGTGGTGCGCCCGGCGATCGTGCAGAGCGCTCTGCGTCATCCGTTCCCCGGGTGGTTCGACTCCTTCAAGATGGTGGATCCGATCATCCTGTCGTACGGGCGCGGCACACTTCCGGACTTCCCGGGCCTGCCCGACGCGGTGGTGGACATCGTCCCCATCGACCTCGTCACCAACGCCCTGCTGGCGGTCGCGGCCGTCGAGCCGGAACCCGCCGCGCCGGTCTACTACCACGTCGGCACCGGCGCACGGAACCCGCTCACCCAGCGCCAGCTCGACGAGAACATCCGCAACTACTTCCGTCGTCACCCGCTACCCGAGGCCGGTCGCGGCCACATCGCCGTGCCGACGTGGCGCTTTCCCGGCGCGAGCCAGATCGAGCGCAAATTGCGTGCCGGCGAGCGCGCCGTCTCGTTCGCCGAACGGGCGTTGCTGCGGCTTCCGGCGTCACCGCGCACCCGTGACTGGATGACGAAGGTGCACAAGGAGACCAAGCGGATCGAGTCGCTGCGCCGGCTGTCCGACCTGTACGGCGTCTACACCGAGGTCGAGGCCATCTACACCGATGGCAACGTGCTGGCGCTGCACCGCCAGTTGCCCGACGAGGTGGTCAGCCGGGGCAGCTTCGACGTCGCCGAGGTGGACTGGCCGCACTACCTCCAGGAGGTGCACTGCCCGGCCATCACCGCCCTGCTGCGGCAGTCGGTGACGCGGCGTTCCCGCTCCACCCGGCGCGGGCCGCTGCCCGAGGGCCGCGACACCGTGGCGGTCTTCGACCTGGAGGGCACGGTGGTGGCGTCCAACCTCATCGAGACCTTCCTGTGGGCCCGCCTGTCCGACCGGCCGAAGGGCGGCTGGGCCCGGGAGTTCGCCGCGCTCGCCGGCGCCGCGCCGCGCTACCTGCGCGCCGAGCAGCGCAGTCGCGGCGAGTTCATCCGGACCTTCATGCGGCGGTACGCCGGTGCCTCCGAGGAGGCCCTGCGCGACCTGATCCAGGAGCGGATGGGTGACGCGTTGCTGCGCCGGGCGTTGCCGGAGGCGATCCGACAGATCCGCGCGCACCGGGCGGCCGGTCACCGCACCATCCTGATCACCGGTACCGCGGACATCCTCATCGAATCGCTGCGGCCGCTCTTCGACGACGTGGTCGCGAGCCGCCTGCACGTACGCGACGGCGTGCTGACCGGCTTCCTGGCCTCGCCGCCCCTGGTGGGCGAGGCCCGGCTGGCCTGGCTCCGCCACCACGCCGACGACATCGGCGCGGACCTGAGCAGCTCCTACGCGTACGGCGACAGCTTCTCCGACCGATCACTTCTTGAGGGGGTGGGCAACCCGGTGGCAGTCAACCCCGATCCCAAGCTGTACCGCCATGCCAAGCGCCAGAACTGGCGCATCGAGGAGTGGGGCGGTCACACGGTGGGGGCCGTCGAGACCATGGTCGAGCTGACCACCTCGGCTGCCGGCCCCGGCGCGCGGGGAGCGGCCCGATGATGCCGGCCCTGGAGTACCGCCAGTCGACTCCTCGCTTCCTCGCCGCCCGTGGCGCCAGCTCGACCAAGCTCGGCGGTCGGATGTCCGGCGTGCTGGCCAGCAACGTGGCGCCGCTTCGCCTGGTGCACCGGGCCGAGCCCAGCCTGCCCTCCGGTGGTGATTGGGTCCGCCTGCGACCGCTGCTGTCGGGCATCTGCGGCTCGGACGTCAGCCTGCTGACGGGCCGCTCCTCGCCGTACTTCGGCGCGGTCGTGTCGATGCCGTTCGTGCCCGGGCACGAGGTGGTCGCGGAGACCCTGGACGACCTGCCCGGCCTGCCCAAGGGCAGTCGCGTGGTGGTCGACCCGGTGCTGTCCTGCGCGGTGCGCGGAGGGGAGCCCTGTCGCTGGTGCGTCGCCGGGCAGCACAGCCGGTGCGACCGGGTCACCGCCGGCCGCGTCTCCGCCGGCCTGCAGACCGGCTACTGCACCGACACCGGCGGTGGCTGGGGTCGGCAGATGGTCGCCCACGCCGCCCAGCTGCACGCCGTACCGGACACGTTGGACGACCGCCGTGCGGTGCTCGTCGAGCCGTTGTCCTGCGCGGTGCACTCGGTGCGCCGGGCGCAGGTGCCGGAGGGGGCGGCGGTGCTGATCGTCGGCGCCGGCACGGTCGGCCTACTGACCCTGCTGGCGCTGCGCGCCCTGACCAAGGCGGGCCCGATCTACGTGGTCGCCAAGCACGCGCACCAGCACGCTCGGGCGCGCGAGCTCGGTGCCACCGAGGTGTTCCAGCCGTCGCGCGCGGCTCGTGCGGTGCGCCGCGCCTGTGGCGGCACGCTGGAGCAGCCGATGATCGGCGGTGACTTCCTCCTCGGCGGGGCGGATGTCGCGTTCGAGTGCACCGGTGCCGGGGCCGGTCTGGACATGGCGCTGCGGCTGGTCCGGGCGGGTGGCACGGTGCTGCTCTCCGGGATGCCCTCCGGCGGCGTGGACCTGACGCCCGTGTGGTTCCGGGAGCTGAACCTCGTGGGGTCGTACGCCTCCAGCGGTCGCCCGGCCACCGAGACCACCACCGCCGAGGCCGCGGCCGACGAGCAGGGGGCCGGCGAGCCCGCAGGCGGCACGTTCGCCGAGGCGATGGCGTTGGCCGCCGAGGCGCCCCTGGACGGCTACGTCGACGCGGTCTACCCCCTGTCGCGCTGGCGGGAGGCGCTCGGTCATGCCGCCAAGGCTGGGCAGTTGGGCGCCGTCAAGGTCGCCTTCGACCCCAGCCGCAACTGATCCACCAGCCGGACACACACGCACGAGCCGGAACGACGAGAGGACAATTCATGAGCAGACCTGGCTTCGTGCTCGAGGTCGACGAGCGTACGCCGCCGCTGCTCGTACACCAGGGGGAGGGCTTCCTCCTCGAGCGGTTCCCGCTCGGCACGCGGGTGGTGTACCCGCCGGACTCGCTTCCGCCCATCGCCAACGTCGACGCCGCCATCCAGCGTGCGCTGCTGCATCCGGTGGATTCCCCGCCGCTGCCCGACCTGCTCCGCCCCGGGATGCGACTGACGATCGTCTTCGACGACCTGTCGCTCCCGTTGCCGCAGATGCGCCCGCCGGACATCCGGCAGCGGGTGATCGAGAACGTGCTGGAACTCGCCGCCGAGGCGGGCGTGGACGACGTCGAGCTGATCGCCGCGAACTCGCTGCACCGGCGGATGACGCCGGCCGAGCTGAAGCGGATCGTCGGTGAGCGGGTCTTCCGGGCGTTCTTCCCCAAGCACCTGCGCAACCATGACGCCGAGGACCCGGACGGTCTGGTCCACCTCGGCACCACCCCGCACGGCGAGGACGTGGAGATCAATCGGCGGGCGGCCGAGAGCGATCTCATCGTGTACGCCAACATCAACCTCACGGCGATGAGCGGTGGCAGCAAGTCGGTCACCGTGGGGCTCGGCTCCTACAAGAGTCTGCGCCACCACCACAACGTCCACACGCTGCGCCACTCGCGGTCCTTCAACGACCCGCCGAACTCGGCCATGCACCACTCGTACGACCGGATGGCCGAGGTGCTGGGCGAGGCGGTCAAGGTCTTCACGGTCGAGACCACGCTCAACCTCGACTCGTTCCCCAACCACGTCGGCTTCCTCAACCGCCGGGAGTGGGAGTGGGGGATCGGTGACCAGCTCTCCTACCTGGCCGCCAAGCGGGCCAACGACCTGACGCCGCCCAAGCTGCGCCGGCGCGTCTGGCAGAACAACGACGCGCCGTACGGGGTGACCGGGGTCAACGCGGGCCGTCCGGACTCGGTCCACCCGCTCACCCTCGCCAACGTGCACCGTCAGCAGCTCACCGAGGTGCAGGGTCAGAGTGACATCGGTGTCTGGGGCCTGCCCTTCATCTGCCCGTACAACGTCAACTCGATCATGAATCCGATCCTGGTGATGTCGCTGGGCCTGGGCTACTTCTTCAACCTCTACCGCAACCAGCCCATCGTGCGGCGCGGTGGAGTCGGCATCTTCTACCACCCGATGCCGAAGGAGTTCCACCCGGTGCACCACCCCAGCTACATCGACTTCTTCGAGGAGGTCCTGCCGCAGACCACCGACCCGGCGGCGATCGAGGCGAAGTACGAGCAGCAGTACGCGCAGGACCCCTGGTACCGGCACCTGTACCGGACCAGCTACGCGTACCACGGCGTGCACCCGTTCTACATGTGGTACTGGGGAGCGCACGCGATGGAGCACCTGGGCGACGTGATCTTCGTAGGCGCCGACCGGAAGACGGCGGCGGTGATGGGCTTCCGGGCGGCCTCCTCGCTCGCCGACGCGCTGGAGATGGCACGCGACACCGTCGGGTCGAGCCCGAGCATCACCTACCTGCACGCCCCGCCGGTGACGTTGGCGGACGTCCGATGACCCGGGAGGCGATGTGCGCCTGATCGACGAGGTGAGGCTGCTGCGCGGGCGTCGCGACTGGCGTGGCCGGGCCACCACCCCGCGCTCCGCCGAGCCGTACGAGGTTCGCCGCGAGCGTGCCGAGTTCCCCACCGCCTGGGCCCGCACCCGGGCGGCCGGGGCGGTCCGCTTCGGCCTGCAGCGGGGCGTGCTCAAGTCGATTGCCTGGACCCAGACCCACCCGGTCGTCCGCGGCACGGAATACCTGGACGGGTTGCAGGGCCCCGCCGTCTTCGTCTCCAACCACGCGAGTCACCTGGACACGCCGCTGATCCTCGGCTCGGTGCCGCGCCGGTTCGCGCGGCGGCTGGCCGTCGGCGCGGCGGCCGACTACTTCTTCGACGCGCGCTGGCGCGCCGTCGTGACGTCGCTGGTCTTCAACGCGTTCCCGATCGAGCGTCAGGGCGATCGTCGGCTGCGCAGTCTCGCCACCAAGCTGCTCGGCGACGGCTGGAGCCTGCTGCTCTTCCCGGAGAGCAGTCGGTCCACCGACGGTTGGATGAGCGGGATGCGGCTGGGCGCCGCGCACCTGTGCTGCACGCACAACGTGCCGGCGGTGCCGGTCGCGCTGCGGGGGACGTTCGGTGCCATGCCGCGGGGCCGGAACTGGCCGGTGCCCGGCCGGCGCACGGTGGTGGTGCGCTACGGCCGGCCGCTGTGGCCCCGCGAGGGCGAGGGGGCGCGGGCTTTCCACGAGCGCATGTCCGCCGCCATCGGTCGTCTGTGGGTGGAGGAGGAGGTCGGCTGGTACCAGTCGCTGCGTACCCCGCCAGCCGCCGCGGTCGCCTCCACCACCGGGCCGCAGGCCGCCGAGTGGCGGCGGTTGTGGGAGTCGACCCGCCCGCTGCCCGCGGCCGACGGCCGGCCCGCCCGCCGGATCTGGCCGGCCAGCCGGTCCTGACCGTCAGGCGCAGCGGGCGGCCGGCGGTGACCCTTCGGTCACCTGGCTGGGGACGGATGCCGTCGTCAGCGGTATACCTCAGAGTCATGAATATGACTCTGAGGTATACCGCTCACCAGCACATCGGCACGGCGCACAGCCACAGCGGATGACCAGCGCCGTTCGGCCGAGCCGGGCTACGGCCGCTCGCGTGGCAGATCGGCGCGTGCCTGACCGGCGGCGGCGTTACCGGCCGGGAGCCGGTAGGCGGCGAAGAAGATCGCCAGTCCCACCACGACGGTGACTGCCAGCAGAGCGTTCTCCGCGACGCTGTCCACGATCGGCAACGCCTCCGCGTGGGCCACGTGGTACAGCAGGTGTGGCGTGTTCGCGACGACCGAAGCGGCCGCTGCGGCGAGGCACAACTCCCGCACCGGCCGCGCGGCAGCCCACCCGAGGACCACCGCCAACGCCAGGTACGCGTAGCCCAGATCGGACAGCAGGTGCCCGTTGTACGGGCCACCGGCGGCCACCCACCCCGCGCCGAACGGGAACCAGTCGAAGAACCACCGTGGCGCCACGGCCGCCGGCACGCCGAGGGCGAGCATCTGCGCCGCCAGTACAGATGAGCCGATCCGAATCCACCGCATGGGGCTCTTCCTCTGCGCTTCTGCCTCGTCTGTCGGCATCTTGCCTCTGCTCAAAGGTTCGTTGACACCCTTCAACGTGGGCATCTATGGTTCGACCGTTCCTCGGCCAATGAATTAGTAGCACAGACTCGCTCACGGGAGGGGGCTGAGACGTTGCGATCGTACGGGTCCTTCATCGCAGGTCAGGACGTTGCAGCGGACAAGTGGGTACATTGCCTGCGCGCCTCGGCGGTGCTCGACGACATGCTGCCCCAGCTTTCTCTCAAGCGTGACCTGGACCGCGGCCGGCGCCACGACGGCGACGACCACCCGAGCGTCCTGGCCCGCTGTGCGGTGGCCGACGACGCCGTGGTCGAGCGGGCCATCCAGGCCGCCGCGGCGGCGGCGCCCGTCTGGGGCGCGATGCCGCTTCAGGTACGGCTCCAGGTGGTGCACCGGCTGCACCAGGAGCTGCGCCGGCGGCACGACGAGGTGGTGGAAGTCCTCGTCCACGAGGGCCACCCCCGCGCGCTCGCCGAGTGGGAGCTGGCCGGCTGCCTGCACGGCACCAGCCCCGAGACGATCGGGCTGTGCGCCGAGCAGATGCACCGGGAGTACGAGGACGCGAACCGGCGCCTGCTGGTGGTCCGCAAGCCGGACGGCGTCGTCGCGCTGAGCCCACCGCAGAACGCGGCGGCGGTCAACTCGCTGCTCGGCGTGCCCGCGCTCGCGGCCGGCAACGCGCTCGTCGTCAAGGCGCCGCGCGGGAGCCCCTACGGCGTGATGTACGTGTTGCGCGAGATCGTGGCGCCGATCCTCGACGAGGTCGGTGCCCCACCCGGCACCCTGAACGTCGTCTGCGGCCCGCCCAAGCGGATCCTCGACCAGTTCCTGGCCAGCCCGCTCGTCGACGACATCTTCTACTTCGGCAGCAGTGAGCTCGGCATCCCGCTCGGTGAGGACGCGGTACGCCGAGGCAAGAAGCCGATTCTGGAGCTGGCCGGCAACGACGGCTGCGTGGTGTGGCACGACGCGGATCTCGACCGTGCCGCCGAGGCGCTCACCGAGAGTTTCTTCGGGTCCGGGCAGATCTGCATGGTGCCCAACTACGTGGTGGCCCACCCGGCCATCGCGGACCGCCTGCTGGCTCGCCTGATCAGCCACGCCCGCAAGATCCGGCCCGGTCACCCCGAGGACCCGGACGTCCTGCTGTCGCCGGTGCTCAAGAGCGACCAGTTCAATCGGTACGTCGAGCAGGCCACCGAGAACGGCGCCGAGGTGCTCGCCGGCGGCAACCGGATGGAGCTGGACGGCTCGATCTCGTCCACCGGGGTGTTCGTCGAGCCGACAGTCCTGCGGGTCAACGGCCTGGCCGAGGCCCGGGCGGTGTGGGCGGTGGCCCGGGAGACCTTCTTCCCGCTGCTGCCGGTGGTGGTGCCCGACCCGGACCACGGCGACGGCCTGCTCGACGATGTCATCGACTTCCTCAACGCCAACGAGTACGCCCTGCGTAACTCCGTCTGGACCGGCGACGACTCCACCATCGAGCAGTTCGTCGCGCGGGTGCACAACGGCGGCCTGCTCAAGATCAATGATTCGCACATCGGCTTCGTCCCGTACCTGTCCACCCACGGCGGCGCCGGCCTGACCGGCGGCCCGCTGGGCGAGAGCAACTATCCGATGCTGCGTACGTCGCACCTACAAGGGATCAGCATCGGCCGCGACGTCCAACCCCGGCGGGCGGCGCTCGCCTCCCCGCTACGTGCCGAGCAGGAGGGTCTGGCCGCATGAGTTTCCTCGATACCGAGCGGGATACCTGCGAGGCGTTGCTTCCAGGCCTGCTCAAGAGGTTGGGCGAGTTTCCGCTGATGGAGCTGGAACGTCGGGGCGGCCCGGGTGTCGCCCTCTTCCGGGAGGCCGGGGGCGCGGGTCTGGTGGTGCCCAAGACGTACCACGGGCTCGGTGCCTCCGCGCTCCAGGCCGTGCGGGTCACCCGCGCCCTGGCCGCCCAGGCGCCGTCACTGGCGGTCGCCACCACGATGCACCAGTTCTCGGTCGCCGGCCTGGTGGCTCTGGCCAGGGCGAACGTGGGATTCGAGTGGATGCTGCTGGAGGCGGTCGCCACCGACCGCCGGCTGGTCGCGTCCGGCTTCGCCGAGGGGCACGCCGGTCGCGGCATCCTGACGCCCACCATGACGGCCCGGCGGGACGGCAAGAACTGGCGGGTCACCGGCGCGAAGCGGCCGTGCAGCCTCTCCGCCTCGATGGACCTGCTGACCGCGAGCGTCGCCGTGCCCACCGAGGACGGCGGTACCCGCCTGGGTGTGGCGCTCATCCCGGCGGAGTCGCCGGGCATCACGATCGAGCCGTTCTGGGCGTCGTCGGTGCTCACCGGCGCCGAGTCCGACGCCGTGCTGCTCGACGACGTCGAGGTGCACCCAGACCTGTTCGTCTACCCGGAGGTCGCGCTCGACGGCCAGCTCGACGACTTGCAGACCGTCGGGTTCGTCTGGTTCCAGCTCCTGGTGACCGCGTGCTACCTGGGAGTGGCGTCGGCGCTGGTGGAGCGCGCGATCACGAGCGGCCGAGGGCCAATCACCGAACGGGCGGACGTCGCGACCGCCGTGCAGGGCGCGGCGATCATGTTGGACGGCGCGGCACGGAGCCTCGACGACGGTGACGGCGGCAACGACGCCCTCGGCCGGGCGCTCGTGGTGCGGTTCGCCGCAGCCAACGCGATCGCCTCCGCCGTACGGGGCGCGGTGGATCTGCTCGGTGGGATGGCGTTCATCTCGTCGCCCGAGGTGGCCTACCTTTCGGCCGCGTCGCACGCGGTCGCCTTCCACCCGCCGTCGCGCGTGAGCGCCGCCGCGGAACTGACGGCCTGGTTCGGCGGCCAGCCGCTCGTGGTGAGCTAGGGGGAGTGGTGACCAGCAGCGTAGAGACCGATCACCAGGTCCGGGACCAGGTCCGGAACAACTACCGACGGTTCCTGTCCCGGGGCCGCGCCAAGCTCGGCGACATGTTCGGCGGACACGTCGAGGTCGGTTCCGAGGGCGCGTGGGTGTACACGTCGGACGGCGACCGTTTCCTCAACGTGGGTGGGTACGGCGTGTTCCTTCACGGCGCCCGGCATCCGGCCGTGGTCGCCGCCGTCATCGCGCAGATCCAGAGCCATCCGATAGCGACCCGGATGATGCTGGAGCCGTCGGTGGCCGACGCCGCGGCGGCGCTCGTCGCGGTGGCGCCTCCCGGCCTCACCCGGGTGCACTTCGCGGGCTCCGGCGCGGAGGCGGTGGAGGCGGCCATCAAGATGGCGCGCGTCCAGGGCCGGCGCAGGCTCGTCTCGACGGTGGGCGGCTACCACGGCAAGACCATGGGCGCCCTGTCCGTCACCGGGCAGGATCTCTACCAGCGACCCTTCCGCCCGCTGTTGCCGGACGTCACCCACGTTCCGTACGGGGACGCCGAGGCGCTGGGCGTCGTGCTGGCCGACGGACCGCCCGCCTGCGTGATCATGGAGCCGGTGCAGGGTGAGGGCGGGGTGGTGATCCCACCGCCCGGCTACCTGCGCGAGGTGTCCCGACTGTGCCGGGAGCACGGCGCGTTCCTGGTGCTCGACGAGATCCTGACCGGCGTCGGCCGTCTCGGTCACTGGTGGGGCGCCCTCCGCGAGGGCGTGACACCGGACGTGCTGCTGGCCGGCAAGAGCCTGTCCGGAGGCATCGTGCCGGTCTCCGCCGTGGTCGCCACTGCCGAGGCTTTCCAGGCCTTCGACAAGGACCCGTTCCTGCACACGTCGACCTTCTCCGGCGCGCCGATCGCGATGGCCGCCACCCGCGCGGCGATCGCGGCCATCACCGAGGAGGGGCTGGTCGACCGCTCGGCGACGCTCGGCGCCGAGTTGTTGGCCCGCCTGCGGGCGGTGACCGCCGGGTACCCGCACCTCGTGCGCGAGGTACGCGGCGTCGGGCTGCTGATCGGCGTGGAGTTCGCCGGTCCGGGGTTGGCGGGCGAGGCGATCCTCGAACTCCTCAACGCCCGGGTGATCGTGAACCACTCGCTGAACGCCAGCGCGGTGCTGCGCCTCACTCCACCCGCGGTGCTCTCCGGCGACGAGGTCGCCCTCCTGGTCGACGCGTTCGACGGCGCGCTGCGCACGCTCGGCCACCGCTATCCGACAGCAGACCGGCTGGGGGTCCACTGACATGCGACGGGTCGAAATTCAGGCGTTCCTACCTGGTGGGGACGGCTCCACGGTGTTCGACCAACTGGTCGACTTCGAACGTTATCCGCAGCTGGTCGACGTGGTCCAGGCCGTGACGGTGCAGACGCCGGCAGGCGAGCGACGGATCGTCAGCTCGTGGGAGGTCCTGTTCCGCAACGGCATCCTCGCCTGGACCGAGGCCGACGAACTGGACCGCGACCGTCTCTCGATCGAGTTCGACCAGATCGACGGTGACTTCGACGAGTTCTCCGGCGCCTGGACGCTGCGCCAGGACCCGGACGGGGTGGCGATGACGTTCGTGGCGAATTTCGACTTCGGCGTGCCCAGCCTCGCCAGCATCATCGACCCGGTCGCCGAGCGGGTGCTCACCGAGACGATCCACCACGTTCTCCGTGGATTGTTCCCGGCGGTCGTCATCCCGGACGGCGTCCTGGCGACCGCGGCGGCGGGCGTCATCGGGAGGGACTGACGATGGACCAGCAGAACACGTTCGACACGCCGACGACCGCCCGACTGCACCGCGCGGAGTACTTCGCGGGGCTCGCGCTGGCGAGTGGCCTCTTCATCGCGCACTGGGGCGAGATCCGGTGGCTGCCGGCGATCGGCCTGTTCCTCTACATCGACCTGATCGGTTACATCCCCGGCGCGATCGCGTACCACCGCAGCCCCGACGGGCGGATTCCGAAGGCGTACTACGTTCTCTACAACAGCATGCACAGCCTGCTCAGCGCCGGCCTGGTGGTGGCGCTGTGGGCCTGGCTGATCGGGCCCGAGTGGGCGCTGCTGGCCGTACCGATCCACCTCTTCGGTGACCGTTCGCTCTTCGGCAACCAGCTCAAGCCCTTCGGTGTGCCGTTCGAGCCCAAGCGCCTGCCCGCCTTCGACGCGCTGCTGCGCGAGGTGACCGGGCGTCCGTCGCCGTCGCGTGTCGCCGACGTACCGGCTGGCGCGCCGGCCACGTCGAGACCGACCTCGGTCATCTGATGAGCCGGCCGGGCTCCGCGCCGAGCGGTTGGCAGCGTGACGACCCACGGGTCGCACGTCAGCCCGCCCTCGCCGACGACGACGAGGCGTCCGTCGTGATCGTCGGTGGCGGCCTGGCCGGGCTCGCGCTGGCCTACCACCTGACGAACCACCTGCCCGCGAGCGACATCCTGGTGCTGGAGGCCACCGAGGTCGGCGCGGGCGCGAGCGGGCACAGCACGGGCATCGTCGGCCCCGGGGTCGGCGGCCCGATCACCAAGCTGGTCAAACGGTACGGGCGGGACCAGGCCCGGAACATGTTCGCCGCCACGGTCGACGGGATCGCCGCGCTGCGGCGGCTGGCCCGGGCACTGCCGGACGGCTGCGAGCTGACCGAGGGTTTCCAACTCGTGGCGGCGTCGGCGCCCGCACACGCCGGGTCGCTTCGTCGCCAGGCGCAGACCCTGGTCGACCTCGGCTTCGACGCCTCCTACCTGGACCGCGACGCCACCATCGAACGGCTGGGCAGCGTCCGCTACCACGGCGCGTTGTGCTATCCCGACGTGGCGCTGATCAACCCGTGGCTGCTGGTCCAGGCACTCCGGGCGGCGCTGCGCACGGCCGGGGTGCGCATCGCCGAGAACACGCCGGTCACCGCGATCACCGGCGGAGACCCGGTCACGGTGACAGCCGGCGGACATCGGGTACGCGCCCGACGGGTCGCCCTGACCACCGACGGTTTCACCACCGGGCTGGGACTGTTCACCCGCAACGTCGCGGTGATCCGTACCCATGTCCTGCGCACCGAACCCGTGCCCGCCCACCTGCTCGCGCAGACCGGCTGGGACGGACGCGGCGCCGCCATCGACAGCCGCTCGTTCTTCAACTACCTGCGGATGACCGCACGCGGCCGGCTGCTGTTCGGCGGTGGTCCCGCCCTGCTGGAGCCGCGCGTGGACGAGCGTGGCATCGCCGCGGTACGGGACCGGCTGGTACGCGAACTCGCCGCGACCTTCCCGGCGCTGGCGGACGTGCCGGTGAGCGACTTCTGGTCCGGCGTCACGGCATCCACGTTCGACCGGCTGCCCATCGTCGGTCCGGTGCCGGGCCAGCCGGGCGTGTGGTTCGCCGGCGCGTGGTGCGGACACGGCCTGGCTCTCTCCGCGCTCACGGCTGAGCTGCTCGCCCCCCGGCTGGCTGACGGCTCGAAGCCGGAGGCGGTCGACCCGACCGCGCCGCTGCCCGAGCTGCCCTGGCTGCGCAGCAGCGCGGGCCTCATGCCGACGGGTCGGGTCGGCAACCTGCTGCTGGCCGGCTACCTCCGCGGACTGGACGCGGCCGACAAGATCGCCCCCGCCCGGCCAACTCCCACGACGTCGGCCGGGCCGACGCAGGCCGCCGGGCCCACCCGGCCGTCGGCCGCTGCGACAGCGTCGCCGGTAGGTACGGCCGAGGTGCCGCCGGCCCTGGACGTCGAGCTGCCCGCCCCGGTCGCGGGGCCGCCGGCGGCGGTCACGGGCGGCTCGGTCGTGGCCGGGAACCGTGCAGAGGAGCAGCAGGTCGACGTCGTGATCGTCGGGGCGCGGGTGGCGGGCTCGGCGCTGGCGGCCCGGCTCGCGGCAGCCGGCTTGTCGGTGGCGGTGTTCGACCGCGGTGACCTGCCCGCGCCGACCCTGTCCACGCACATCCTGCACGGCACCGAGGACCTGCGCGTCGAGGGCGTGTACGACACCGTCGTCGGGCTCGGTGTGCCGCCGCTGCACGACGTCCGGGTCCGGTTGGACGACGTGCGGCTGCACTTCCGCCACCCCGACGACCCCGGGTTGTGTCCGCCGCGGGACGTCCTCGACCAGGTCCTGCTGGACCGGGCGGTCGCCGCCGGCGCCAAGACCTCCACCGGCACCGCCGTCGTCGGTCTGCGACGCGGCTCCGACGGCACGGTGAACGGCGTGACAGTCCAGCGCGCCGACGGGTCGGTCCGGGACGTGTCGGCACGGCTGGTGATCGGCGCGGACGGCCGCAACTCGTCGGTGGCCCGCTGGGTGGGCGCCCGGCAGTACCTCACCGCGCGCAGCGAACGAGCCCTGCTCTGGCGGTACTTCACCGGCGTCCGGATTCCGCCGGCGCTGCTGTGGCACCGCATCGGGGTGCACATCGTCTCGATCCTGCCGACCGGCCCCGAGGACTTCGTGGTCATCGCACAACCGCCGGAACGCCTACAGGGCGAGCTGGCGGGTCGTGACGTGGCCGGGTTCCTGCGCCACGTGGGATCGGTCAGCCCAGAAGTGGCCCACCTCGCCGCCTCCGCCGAGCCGGTGGGGAACCTCAACCGGGTGGTGCGCTACCCGTGCTTCTTCCGGCAGCCGTTCGGGCCGGGCTGGGCTCTGGTGGGCGACGCCGGGCACGCCAAGGACGCCACCCTGGGTCACGGCATCAACGACGCGCTGCGCAACGCGCGTGGACTCGCGGCGGTGCTCACGACGCACTGGGAGCGACCGGCGGCGCTGTCGTCGGGGCTGGCCCGGTGGGCCCGCGACCGGGACCGGGCCGAACTGCCGAACTACTGGTACGGCCAGGACATCGGTCGGGGCGGCAGGGTCACCGCGATGGAGCACGCGTTCCTCGCCGGCCTTCAGCGCGACCCACGGGCCGTGGGCCGTCTCGACGACGTGATGGGCGACCGGCTCGACGCGGACCGCCTGCTCACCCTGCCCCGGCTGGTGGGTGCCGTCACCCACCGGATCACCGGCGGCGAACCCGCCTCGACCGTCGGCCGCGAGGCCGTCGACCTTGTCCAGCTCGCGTGGGCGCGCCGACGCGCGGCGACCCGCCACGCTCCGTCCGCTCCCTGACCGGTGGAGGTCGCTGCTGTGGAACCGTTGACCGCCCTGGACGTCCTGCGCCGGCACGGGCAGCACTCCAGCGCCGCGCTGGCCCTGAACAGGGACACGCGGCACTTCACCGTGCCCGGCCTCGACGGGTTCATCGCGTACCGGCCGGCCGGCCGGCGGCACGCCGTGCAGCAGGGCAGCGTGCATGCCGACCCGGACGACCGCAAGCGGCTGCTCGGCGCCTTCCACGGCTGGGCCGCGCAGGAGGGTCGCCGGCTGTGCGCGATCCAGCTCACCCCGGACGACCTCGACCTGTACGCCGAGTTCGGTTACCACCTCAGTCAACTCGGTGCCGCGTACTCGATCGACCTGGACAGCTTCACGCTGCGCGGTCGTAAGTTCGAGAAGGTCCGCAACAAGTTGGCCCGTTCCCGGCGGGCCGGGATCACCGTCGTGGAGGCCGGCCGGGACGTGCCGTACGACGCGGCGCTCACCGCCCGCCTGGACGCGATGGACGCCCGCTGGCTCGCCGACAAGGGCCGGCACGTCAAGCAGATCGAGTTTCTGGTCGGTGAACGTGCCCGCCAGGACGACCCCGTGCGCCGGCTGTTCCTCGCGCTGTCCGACGGTGAGCCGGTGGCGTACGTGTCGTACTCCCCGGCGTTCGGCCGGGAGGGCGGATGGCTGTACGACATCACGCGCCGCGAGCCGGACGCGCCTCCCGGCGCGGTCGACCTGGCGTTCGTGGTCGCGTTGCAGCGCTTCCAGGCCGAGGGGGTGCGGTGGCTGCACCTGGGCCTCACGCCGTTCCGGGAGCTGTCGGCCGCACACCAGCCGACGTGTGGCAGCCACCGGGGCGCCGACCGGTTGGTCCGGTTCATCGCCGAGCACGGTGACTGGATCTACCCGGCCCGCAGTCAGGCCGAGTTCAAGGAGAAGTGGCAGCCGAGGGTGACGCCCGAGTACGTGGGCTTCCATCCGAGCGTGTCCCTGCGTACCGTCTGGCGGCTGCTGCGGCTGACCCGGGCGGTGTGACGCCCCGACGGTCGTCTCCGGAAGCCGCGCGGGCCTTCCGGAGACGACCGTTCGTCTCAGCCTCGCGTCACTCGACGGTCAGGCGGACGCGCCGCCGGCGGGCCGCGACGAGCGCGACGACGCCGGCCAGCAACAGGAGGATGCCGGCGCCGGCGATCGTGAGGGCCTTGACGCCGGTGATCGGCAGGCCGGGACCGCCGGCCCCGCCACCGTTGCCCGTGCCGCCGCTGGGACCGGCGGTGGGGCTGCCGCTGGGCTCACCGCTGGGACCGCCGCCGACCGGGGCGCCCGGCTGGTCGACGGTGTACGCGCGCTCCACCGTGTCGGCCGTGACCGGGGACTTCGCCCGGAAGTAGTCGACAAGCACGGTGAGGTCGTTGTCGCCGGTCGCGAGCGGGTCGACACCGCCGGCGAGGGCCTTGAAGTTGTCACCGCCCGAGGCCAGGAACGAGTTGACCGTCACCCGGTAGGTGCCCTTCGGGTCGATGACCGTGCCGTTGAGGAAGATGCGGTCGGCGACGACCCGATTGCCGGCGGGACCGTTCGGGTCGTAGACGTAGCTGAAGCCCTTCGAGACACCCAGGTGGAGGAAGGGCCGCGACGCGCCCGCCGGTTGCCACTGCTGCTCCAGTGTCTCCTTGATCTCCGCACCGGTGTACGTCTTCGTGATCACGTCGTTGGCGAAGGGCTGGACGGTGGCGGCGTCGGCGAAGGTGACCGTGCCGTCGGGACGCTTGACGAAGTCGGCGCGCAGGCCGCCCGGGTTCATGAAGGCGATCTGCGCGCCGCCCCGGTTGGCGGCGCGGGTGCCCTCCAACTGGACGTCCGCGATGAAGTTGCCGAGGGTCGACTCGTTGCCACGGTCCTCGACGCCCTCGGCGGTGACGGCGCGCTTGATGTCGGCGGTGATCTCGCCGATCTTCACCTTGCCCTGCACGTCGGCCTCGGCCTTGGTGTCGGCGACGAACTGCGCGACGGCCGGGTCCGCCGGGTAGCCCTTGATCGGAAGGACCGCGCCCTCGGCGGCGGTCACCTTGCCGTCGGCGATGGTGAGCCTGACCTGGTCCAGCGCGTCCCCGTACCGGCCGGTCTGCAGGACGAGCCGCTTGTGCCCCAGGTTCGGGACGTCGTACGCGCAGTTGTACGGGACGTGGGTGTGACCCGAGATGATCACGTTGATGTCGGCGCTGGCACCGGTCACGATCTTGCCGAACGGAGTGGTCGGGTCGGCCACGGCTGCGCAGGCTGCGGCGTCCGTGCCGCTGGCCTCCGAGCCCTCGTGCACGAGGAGCACGACCGCGTCCACGTCGTCGTCGGCCTTCAGCTTCGCCGCGACGCGGTTCGCCTCGGCGGTCGGGTCCTTGAAGGTCAGGCCCGGAATGCCGGCCGGTGACACCAGCGACGGCGTCTCCAGGGTGACCGCGCCGACGACGCCGATGCGGACGCCGCCGACCGTCAGCACGGTCGACTCCGCCAGGCGGCCGGGAGCGGCCTCGGTGCCCCGGTACACGTTCGCGGCCAGGTACGGGAAGCCGGCGCGGGGGATGACCCGGTCGTTGAGGTCGTCGAACCCGCGGTCGAGTTCGTGGTTGCCGATGCTCGACGCGTCGACACCGATCATCTTCAGGAAGTCGATCGTGGGCTCGTCCTTCTGCACGAGCGAGATGAACGGGGACGCGCCGATGCTGTCACCAGCCGACATGACCAGCGTGTTGTCGTTCTCCGCCCGCAACTGCTTGATCATGCCGGCCATCTGGGCGGCGCCGCCGACTCCCGCCGTGGGCGCCTCCAGGCGGCCGTGGAAGTCGTTGAAACCGAGGATCTGCACCTCGGTCGGCGCGGCCTGCGCCGGGGCCGGCGCGGTGCCCAGCACGACGAGTGTCGCCGCGGCCGTGGCCAGTGCCGCGCGTATGGGAAGGGAACGCAACTGATACTCCTCATCAAACCATCGGTGGAAGCGCCGTCCGGGCGCCCCGAAGGAGATTGCTTGATCTTCGCGCTCATGGTCAGTCATGTTTGTGAATGGCGAGTAACGTACCCGTTCACGCGACGATCAAGTAATTTCCGGCGCTGAGCGTCGCTCGTGCAGAGCGAGCCAGACCCGGTCGGCGGTCAGCGGCAGATCGGTGAAGCGGACGCCGGTCGCGTCGCGCAGAGCGTTCGCCAGCGCCGCGGCGACCGGGTTGAACGGGCTCTCGCTCATCGACTTCGCGCCCAGCGGCCCGACGGCGTCGAGGGTCCGCGCGAAGTGGACTTCCGTGCGGGGGATGTCGGCGAGGGTCGGCAGGTGGTACTGGCGGAAGGCGGCAGTGGTCACCGTACCGCCGGCGTCGACGCGTACCTCCTCGTAGAGGGCGGCCCCGATGGCCTGGGCGACCCCGCCCTCGACCTGGCCCCGGCACTGCATCGGGTTGACGACGGTGCCGGCGTCGGCGGCGTGGACGCTGCGCAGGATGCGGATCGCGCCCGTGTCCGGGTCGACCGCGACCCGGAACCAGTGCGTGTTGAAGGCCACCGAGCGTGGCGTGCCCCCGCAGTGCCCGTCGGCTGCGGTCCGCGCGCCGGCCGAGTGGGCGAGTTCCCACAGGTCCGGCAGGGGTAGCCGGTGGCCGGCGCAGTCGAGCGCGTCGGCGTCGAGCCGGCACTGCGCGACCGGTACGCCGGTGTGCGCGGACGCGAACGCGAGCAGGCGGTCGCGCAGTTCCTGGCAGGCGCGCAGAACGGCGGTTCCCGCGACGATCGTGCCGGTGGAGCCGAACGCCCCGGTGTCGTGCCCGACCAGGTCCGTGTCGGACTGGCGGATCGCGATCCGGTCGGGCGTGGTGGCCAGCGTCTGGGCGGCGAGCTGCTGGTGCACTGTGGTGCTGCCGTTGCCGAACTCGGCGGTGCCGACGGCGACCTCGAAAAGCCCGTCGGGCAGCAGCGTCACCTGGGCGTCCGCGTGGTGCCCGCCGGGTGGCGCGGTGGCGATCATCGACAGGGCCATGCCGTGCCCGGTGAGCCAACCGGGCGGTGCGGGCGGTCCCGCGTCCCTTCCCGCGGCGGCGACGACGTCCAGGCACTGGTCGAGTCCGTAGCTGCCGACGGTCAGGTCGTCGTCGTGGCCGGCCGGGGGGACAAGCCGTTCACCGGGGCGTACGACGTTGCGGGCGCGCAGGGCGACCGGGTCGATGTCGAGGCGTCGGGCCAACTCGTCGAGGACCGACTCGACGGCGAAGCTGACCTGGCCCAGGCCGTAGCCGCGGAACGCGCCGGCGGGGACCGTGTTGGTGTAGACCGCGTACCCGTCGACCCTCTTGTTCGGGCACCGGTACACGGACAGGGATTCGTGGCAGCCGTGGAACAGCACACCGGGCCCGTGGTTGCCGTACGCGCCGGTGTTGGAGACGACCCGCAGGCGGATGCCGGTCAGGGTGCCGTCCCGCTGGGCACCGGCCGTCACCTCGACGGTGAAGGGGTGGCGGGTGGTGGTGGCGGTGAACTGCTCCGCGCGGGTGTGTTCGAGTTTCACCGGGCGACCCGTCCGCAGCGCCGCGAGGACGACGAGGTCCTCGACGAGCATCTCCTGCTTGCCGCCGAACCCGCCACCGACCCGGCCGGTGAGCACCCGTACCCGGTCCGGCGGCAGGTCGAACAGCCGACACAGCGCGCGGCGGGTGAGGAACGGCGTCTGGGTGCTGGAGCGCACGGTCACCCGCCCGTCGTCGTCGACCCAGGCCAGCGCCCCGTGCGTCTCCAGGCTGGCGTGCTGCACACGCTGGGTGCGAAAGGTCTGCCGATGGACGAGGTCGGCGGCCGCGAGCCCGGCGTCCACGTCGCCGACCTCGGCGTGGATCTCGCCGACCACGTTGTCGGCCGCTCGGGCGATGCCGGCCTCGGCACCCTTGTCGACGTGCAGGAGCGGCGCGCCCGGTGCCATCGCCTCCTCCGGGTCGACGACCGCCGGTAGCACCTCGTAGCGCACGACGACGCGTCGACAGCCCTCCTCGGCGGCGGCCTCGGTGTCCGCGACGACGGCGGCGACCCGTTGGCCCACGTGGCGCACCACGTCGTCCAGGAGCCGGGTGTCGGCCGGGTCGTCGCTCGGATGCTCGTGCTGCGCGGTCGAGTAGAGGCGATCGGGGGCGTCCGCGTGGGTGAGCACCGCGTGGACGCCCGGTAGGGCGAGCGCCGCCGTGGCGTCGACGGCCAGGATTCGCGCGTGTGGGTGGGGAGAGCGCAGCACCTTCAGGTGCAGCAGACCGGGCACGTCGACGTCGAACGTGTACCGGGCCGTGCCGGTGACCACCTCCCGACCGGCCGGCGCCGGCACGTTGACCCCGACCGCCGCGCCCGAGGCCGGCTCGTGGACGTGCCGGTCGCCGCGAACGGCGTCCTCGATCGCCCGGTAGCCGGTGCAGCGGCACAGGTTGCCCTTCAACGCCTGCGGGAGCGCGTCGAGTTGGTGCTCGTCGAGCGCGGCGGCCGTCATGATGAAGCCGGCGGTGCAGAAACCACACTGGAAGCCCTGCGCGTCCAGGAAGCGCTGCTGCACGGGGTGCAGGCCGTCGGGCGTGGCGAGACCGCCGATGGTGGTGACCCGACGACCCCGGGCCCGGACCGCCGGGTAGACGCAGCTGTGCACGGGCTCGCCGTCGACGTGCACCGTGCAGGCGCCGCAGTCGCCCGCGTCGCAGCCCTTCTTGACCCCGAAACGGCCGTGTTCGCGCAGGTAGGTGCGCAGGCACTGGCCGGGCCGAGGTGCCTGGTGACACGCCGTCCCGTCGACCTCGATCTCTCCGGTGGTCACCGCGCGCTCCGTCCGGCGAGTTCGGCGCGGATCTGCTCGGCGAACAGCAGGGTGAGGTGGCGTCGCCACCGCGGCAGACCGTGCACGTCGTCGACGTACCGCTCGGCGGGTATGCCGTCGGTGACGGCCTGCCGCAGGGTCTCGGCCGTGGGCAGGGCGTCGAACCGGAGCTGCACCGGCCGTACCGTCGACGCGGTCACCGTGAGCACGAACGACCCTTCGGCCGGGTCGGTGCGGCCCACCAGCAGCGCGGCGGACCGGCCGCCGACGAACAGCGACCCCCGCCGGAACGCGCTCGGGCTGCGCAGGGTGGCGGCGGGCAGGGTCATCGACCGCAGGAACTCCCCGGGTACGAGGGCGGTGGTGCCCTCGCCCGTCACGAAGTCCGCGACCGCCAGCTCACGCCGGTCGCCCTCGGCGGTCAGCAGCAGGCAGGTGCCGTCCAGGGCCGCCCCCAGCGAGATCATCGGGCCGGCCGGTAGCGCCGTGCACAGGTTTCCGCCGACGGTCGCCGTGTTCCAGATCTTGAACGAGGCGAGGAACGCCTCGCAGCACTTCTGGATCAGGTCCCGCAGTGCCGTCGGGTGCGCCGCCGCGGACCGCGCCAGCTCCGCGATCGTGCAGGTCGCGGCGATGTCCAGGCCGCGCGGTGTCGCGGTGACCGGCGGCCAGTCCTCGCCGGCCAGGTCGCGGAGCCGGCGGAGGTGCCGCTGCGGCTCGGAGAACAGGTACGTGCCACCGGCGAGCCAGGCGTCGCCCGCCTGCCACCGACCGGCCACCGCCGCCGGCACCACCGTCCGCACCGAGTCCAGATCCACCGCGCACACCCCGTCCCGCGAAGCCGGTCGGCTCACCTGCCAGCCATCTCAGCAGTGCGGGAGGCCGCAGCCCATTGGCTCAGGGCACGAAGGCTGCCGGGTGGTCGCCGCCGCGAGTTGGGCGTTCGCACAGCGGGCACCTGGACGAGTAGTTGCCAACCATCGCTCGGGCGGTGGGCGCAGCCGGCGGCCGACGGTGACCCTCGGTCACCGTGGTGGAGGGCGGATGCGGTCGTCGGCGGTAGACCTCTAGGGCCTGTCCTGTCGATCATGGAAGCCAGATGATGGCGGCGATGAGGACAAGGCTGGCCCGGTAAAGGGATGCTCGTTTGGCGTAGCGGGT